>JBCDIY010000243.1:0-2908 GCA_038748435.1 Pseudomonadota bacterium
AACAATTACAAGCTTTACCCGTTGAAACGATGCTAGAACAACGTTACCAGAAATTAATGTCGTTAGGTAAAGCAGATTGAGTGCGATTGTCACCCAAGTCGAACAACAAATTAAGCCGTATTATCAAGCTAAACAAATACTCGTTGGTCTAAGTGGTGGTTTAGATTCCGTTGTGTTATTGCATATTTTGCAAAAATTAAAATTACCTGCCAAACTCGCCGCAATTCACGTGAATCATCATTTACATCCTGATGCTGATAAATGGGCATACTTTTGTGAAACCTTTTGTCAGGGTTTACAACTCGTTTGTCATCAGAAAGACATTGTGCTTGGGGCAAGTTTACATAACTTAGAAGCGCGAGCACGGGAAAAGCGTTATCAATGTTTTCGCCAATTTATTGATGAAAATACACTATTGATGACGGCGCATCATCGAGATGATCAACTTGAAACCGTATTATTGCAATTATTTCGTGGTGCCGGTGCTGCGGGTTTAGCAGCGATGCCAATGGCTAAAAGTTTTGCAGAAGGAATGCATTTGCGGCCCTTGTTAAATTGCTCTAGAGCACAGATTAAAGCTTATGCACAAACACATGGATTACGCTGGATGGAAGATAGTAGTAATTTACAAACTGAATTCACACGAAATTTTTTACGCCACGAGATTATTCCACAACTTACACAACGTTGGCCTGGAATAGCGAATACCGTAGGCCGTGTAGCACGGCATCAAGCGCAAATGCAAAGCTTGTTAACGCAACTTGCACAAATTGATTATGCGCAAGTGAAAACGCAAGCGAAAAATAAAATCAACTTAATTCCTTTGCTAACATTAGATCCACTACGGCAAAAAAATTTATTACGTTATTTTTTACAAATAAATAATGTTACGCTTTTAAATGAAAAAAAACTTGAGACGTTATTAATGCAGCTTAATCAAGCTAAAGCAGATAAAAATCCTGTCGTGAGTTGGCAAAGCTATAGTTTACGACGTTATGAAAAGACATTATTTTTACTAACTAAAGCAGATTTAATTCAACCTACCCAAAGTCTAGATTGGCAAGATTTAACTAAAGCATTAATATTACCTAACGATTTGGGACATTTAATGACAACAAGACAAGCGGGCCAAGGGTTAAAACTAACTGCGAAGCAAAAGGTCAAAGTCGCATTTCGTCGTGGCGGTGAAATTATAGCGATTAACAATCGAGGTCGTCGACCATTAAAAAAACTATTGCAAGAATGGCATGTGCCCACATGGCAACGGGGTAGAATTCCATTAATTTTTATCGATGATGAATTAGCACAAGTGGTAGGTCATGCCATAGCTAAAAAGTTTTTGACCAAGTCTGATGAAGCTGGCTGGGTAGTCGATTGGAATAATTAACGAAAAGTTCACTTGAGTTGCTGGCAAATTATTGTTAGGCTGCATAAATAGAAATGTTACCCGTACGAAGGCGATTTTGCTGGGTAAATAAGCCGATCGTAGCCGGTGTGCAGCGCAGCAAAACACCGGGTCATGTAGGTTGGGTTGAGCGTAGGGAAGCCCAACAAACTAAATGTATTAGGAGTACCGAAAATGTCAAAACAAGCGTTTTATCAACATTTACAGAGCGAAACTGAAAAACTCAAAGATGAAGAGTTATTCAAACATGAACGGCCTATTATCAGCCCGCAAGCGGCAGCCATCAAAATCAAATCCGGTGAGGAAGTTATTAATTTTTGCGCTAATAATTATTTAGGCTTAGCGGATCATCCAGATTTAATTCGCGCCGGACAAGAAGCTTTAGATCAATATGGTTTTGGCATGGCTTCAGTACGGTTTATTTGTGGTACGCAATCGATTCACCAAGAATTAGAAAAACGCTTAAGCCAGTTTATCGGTACCGAAGACTGTATTTTATACTCCTCTGCTTTTGATGCCAATGGTGGCTTATTTGAAACTCTGCTCTCCAAAGAAGATGCTATTATCAGCGACGCATTAAATCATGCAAGTATTATCGATGGTGTTCGTTTATGTAAAGCCATGCGTTATCGCTATAAAAATAATGACATGCAAGATTTAGAAGCAAAATTAAAAGAAGCCGATGCTGCTGGTGCACGAGTAAAGTTAATCGCCACCGATGGCGTATTCTCTATGGATGGAGTGATTGCAGATCTAAAAAGTATTTGTGATTTAGCGGATAAATACGCTGCCTTAGTCATGATCGACGACTGTCACGCGACGGGTTTTATGGGCAAAAATGGTCGTGGCACACACGAGTATTGTGATGTCATGGGACGTGTCGATATTATCACTGGTACATTAGGTAAAGCCTTAGGCGGTGGTACTGGAGGTTACACTTGCGCTAAAAAAGAAGTTGTCACTTGGTTACGCCAACGTTCCCGGCCATATTTATTTTCTAATGCAATTGCGCCAGTGGTAACTGCTGTATCGTTAAAAGTACTGGATTTATTAGAAAGCTCAGACAATTTACGCAAGACTTTACATGAAAATGCGGCTTATTTACGTAATGGCTTAATAGCGGCAGGATTTAAATTACTCCCAGGCCAACATCCAATTTTGCCGGTAATGTTAGGCGATGCAAAAATTGCGGCTAAAATGGCAGATGAATTATTAAAAGAGGGTATTTATGTGATTGGCTTCTCTTATCCTGTTGTACCTCAAGGTCAAGCGCGTATTCGTATTCAATTATCTGCCGCGCATACTCGTGTGCAGTTGGATAAAGCCATTGCTGCCTTCAAAAAAGTGGGGGAAGGCATGGGAGTGGTGTAAGGTCAAGCACGTATTCGTATTCAATTATCTACCGCGCACACCCGCGTGCAGTTAGCTAAAGTGATTGCTGCCTTCAAAAAACCAGCGTTGTTGTATAAATAGGCTCTGTCATCCCCGCGAAGGCGGGGATCC
>JBCDIY010000244.1:0-2860 GCA_038748435.1 Pseudomonadota bacterium
CATTTGCTTATAGAAAATTACATCTCGATAAGCGCTGCTTTCAACCTTCTTAATATCTTGCTCGAAAGCCTCTTGCGTTGACAGCGTAACGGTATTTCCTCGTGCGCGTGCGGACAACTCTTTTTCTTCTCTACTCAGTTGATTTTTTCCAGAAAGCAAAACGACCTGCTGAGGCTGATTATCTTCAGAAAATAAGAGTCCATACTCCACAGTACTTTGCTGACCGGCACTTTTAGGCGCATCCCCATCGGTAAAATAAACTACTTTTTGCGTTTGACCTAATGGAATGATTTGAATATTTAGTTGCGAATCTAGATTATTTATATCGAGCTTAGAAAGTGCTAAAAAATTGTTTTTGATGGTTCTTTTTGGCATGGGATAAATTCCTTCAAAATGACTACAATCAACGACTAATCATAACATTTTAGAATGAATTTTTGAACACTTTTTAACCATTTCAGCAGATTCATGCTGGGCAAAATTTGTTTAATTTGCTAGCATTTTAATATTTAATGAGTAAAAAAACTAATTTATTCAATAAACTAAAGCAAAAAACTGCCTTTATTACTTAGCTCTAGGGATAGCCCATTGCTACTTGCTAAAATGATGCAGATCTGCTAAATTTGCATATCTTTTATTAATTTAACTATATAGGTAACGAGATGGCTCGAGTTTGCCAGGTCACCGGTAAAAATCCGTTAAGAGGTCATAATGTTTCGCATTCTAACATTAAGACTAAGCGTCGCTTTAAACCAAATCTACATAAAAAGCGTATTTGGGTCGCAAGTGAAAATCGTTATATCACGCTGCGTTTGACCGCCAATGCTTTACGTACTATCGATAAAAAAGGCATTGATGCTGTATTAAAAATGATGCGCGAACGTGGTGAAAAAGTTTAAGAGAGAAGTCGTATGTATAAAATCGTTAAATTAGTGTCAACAGCTAAAACTGGTCATTATTACACAACTAAAAAAAACACGCGTAAAACAGAAAAATTACTTAAAAAGAAATATGATCCTGTTGTACGCAAGCATGTAGAATATAAAGAAGAGAAAATTAAATAACCGTGCGCGGATTATTTAACTATCGTCTAACCAATTTCTATTGCTTCATCCTCATCAGCTTCCTTGTTAGTTTTGGTTATTACCTCCAATATTTTCATAGCTTACCGCCGTGTCCCCTATGTGTTTTGCAGCGCATTATCTTTGTTATTTTAGCGTTAATATTTCTACTCGCGAGTATGATCCAATTTAAACGTGCGGGACGCATCACGACAGCATTTCTCACCAGTTTATTTAGTTTTTTAGGTCTCGCCGCCGCCGCTCGGCAAGTTTGGTTACAGCATCTGCCGGCGAGTCAAGTCCCAGCATGTATTCCAGATTTACAAACGCTGTTTAGTCTGTTTCCTTTCAAAAAAGCGGTTGGCTTGGTATTTCGCGGTGGTGTCGATTGCGCTACAGTGCATTGGCGCTGGTTGGGGTTAAGCATTCCCGAATGGTCATTGATATTTTTCATCGGCTTGGCAATTGTCAGTATATGGCAGTTGTTGCGTAAGTAAACGCTTGTCATGATAATTTCTTTTATGACACAATTAAAGCAGATTTTTAAAAAATTCAGTGTTGGGCTTCGCTTCACTCAACCCAACCTACAAAAAATTGCCAAAAGGATTTAAAAATGAATGCATTAATTAAACTCTTCTTCACCGTTAGAGATAAATTTACCTGGTTGCCATTATTTATTGCGCGCATCAGTGTCGGATTATTTTTTGCCATCTCTGGTTTTAATAAATTATTCGTTGCTGCAAATCAAAAGCAAATTCTCGATACATTAATACAAGCGGGCATTCCATTACCACATTTTCAAGCGATATTCGTTCCAGCAATTGAATTTATCGGTGGTATTTTATTAACTTTAGGTATTTTTTCACCAATTATTTCCATCATATTATTTATTTTAATTGGTGTTGCCATTGGTTCGGACGCCATTCACAAAATTCCGGCGGGATTAAACTTTTTTGAGTGGTTAGATTACTTTATCTATTTGCCGGAAGTTTTATTGGCTATTTTATTATTATTTTTTATTTTCCGTGGCGCTGGTTGCATTAGTTTTGACGCCTTAATGTATAAAAACTGGATTAAAAAGCATAATCGATAATTAACGGCGCGTGATCAGAAAAACGCTGTTCTTTATAGATTGCCACTTTTTTAATTTTGTTTTTTAACCCTGGTGTTATCACATGATAGTCAATACGCCAACCAACGTTCTTGGCCCAGGCTTGGCCGCGGTTAGACCACCAAGTATATTGCTCAGGTTCTTGGTTGATTACTCTAAATGCATCGACGTATCCGACTTTATCAAAAACTTCATCAAGCCAAGCGCGTTCTTGCGGCAAAAAGCCGGAATTTTTTTGATTGCTGCGCCAATTTTTTAAATCAATTTGCTTATGGGCAATGTTCCAGTCACCACAAATAATATATTCACGTTTCTGCTGGCGCATTTTCTTCAACCGTTCATAAAACTCATGCAAAAATTTATATTTTAATGCCTGACGTGCATCACCACTGGTGCCTGAAGGAAGATAAATAGAAATCACACTAAAGTCATCAAAATCAAATTGCAAAAACCGCCCTTCTTCATCTGCCAAAGGAAAATTCATTTCATGAACAACCTTATTCGGCTTAAACTTGCTGTATAGCGCTACACCACTATAGCCTTTTTTAACCGCATCTTTATATTCGACAAAATAATTCTCTGGGGAAAACATTGGATCGGTCAGTTGATGACGTTGTGCTTTAGTTTCTTGCAGACAAACAAAATCTGCATTTTGCTTAGCTAACCAAGCATAAAAGCCTTTACGCGC
>JBCDIY010000245.1:0-2842 GCA_038748435.1 Pseudomonadota bacterium
CCCATATTTTATTGGAGAAGTTTTTAGGTTTCATTGAAAAAATTCTTAAATTACGCGTTTATATTAAATTGTTGCATCAATATCCCGCCGCGTTGATGCAACTTATCGATTTATTTAGTAAGAGTGATTATGTCGCTGAAATCATTACCCGCTATCCATTTCTACTCGATGAATTTGCCAATGCAAAAAATTTGTTTGCACCTTATTCTGAAGCCAAGCTTGATGATGAGTTACGTCAATCATTACTGGCAATTCCTGAGGATGATTTAGCCAATCAGATGGAATGCCTAAGAGATTTTAAATTAGTCCAATTATTGCGAGTTGTCGCTGCTGATTTAGCTGCAACTTTGCCACTGATGAAAGTCAGCGATCACTTAACTTTTACCGCAACTGTAATAATTCGCTATGCCAAAGCCATCGCCTGGGAATCACTCACAAGTGAAGTCGGTTATCCATTAAACGAAAATAATGAACGTTTAAGTATGCAGGATTTTGCAATCATTGCGTATGGAAAATTAGGTGGTATCGAGTTAAGTTATGATTCGGATTTGGATTTGGTTTTTTTGCATACAGATGTCCACACCGGAATAACTACTGATAGTGAAAAACCGATAACCAATTCAGAATTTTTTGTGCGCTTGGCACAACGAATAATTCATATTTTAAGTGCGCGAACACGTCGTGGTGTACTCTACGAAGTAGATACACGTTTACGGCCCTCAGGTAGTGCAGGATTGTTAGTACATAGTTTGTCTTCTTTTTCTATCTATCAACGTGAAAAAGCTTGGACCTGGGAGCAGCAAGCATTGGTTCGAGCGAGGTTGATTTCAGGTTCTAAGGAACTAGAAAAAGATTTCTGGCGACTGCGGGCAGAAATCATTAGTCGGCAACGCGATACTGCTAAATTAAAAGCTGACGTGAAATTAATGCGTGAAAAAATGCTTAGCCAATTAGAAAAAATACCTGAAGGTAAATTTGACATCAAACAAAGTATGGGAGGTATCAATACGATAGAATTTATGGTGCAGTTTTTTGCGTTAAATTATGGCCATAAGTATATGAGCTTATATGAATACACGGATAACATAAGGATCTTAGAAGCTGTTGCGAAAGAGAAGCTTTTGCCCGAACGCGATGCTGAGTATCTAAGTAAAGTTTATCGCACTTATCGGCGCGTTGTACACCATTCTAGTGTGCATAAAACCTCAGTGGTTTTAGATGCACAACAGTTTGTTCAAGAAAGGCAGTTTGTAGAATTAATGTGGAAACAGTTGTTTGAAGTCATTTAGTTATAAAATAAATCGTGATATAATACTGCACTATATAAAAGTGGTTATACATGTAAATGATGGCAAAAAAAACAGAAATACAGGCAAGCACGAAAAAAGTTTATCAAGTAACTAAGGCTGATCTGCCTTTATGCTGCCCAATGCCAAATATGCGTTTATGGGACTCACACCCTCGAATTTATCTGCCAATTCATGAGACTGGGCGAGAAATTTGCCCTTATTGTGGATCGGAGTATGTGTTAAAGGACTTTAAAGAGACAGATAAAAACTGATGCAAGCTAATAGAAAAGTATTAATTATTGGGCCTGCTTGGGTCGGTGATATGGTTATGGCACAAACCTTATTCACATCGATCAAAAAAAATGAACCTAATACCCAAATTGATGTGGTGGCGCCTTCTTGGAGTGGTCCTTTATTGGCGCGTATGCCTGAAATTGATGATTTTTATACTTTAAAAGTGCCACACAATAAATTACAGTTAAGCGTTCGCTATCAACTAGCTAAGCAATTGCGATCAAAAAATTATGACCAGGCGATTTTGCTGCCTAATTCATTTAAGTCTGCCTTGCTACCTTTATGGGCTAAAATTCCCATACGTACGGGTTGGCGTGGTGAGTTTCGTTACGGTTTAGTTAATGATATGCGAATACTTGATAAATCCCTTTATCCATTGATGATAGAGCGTTTCATGGCGCTTGCTTATCCTAAAGGTGCGCCATTACCGCGGCCGTATCCGAATCCAAAACTGATTGCAGATAAAATTTCACAACAAAAATCGGTAGAAAAATTTAATTTAAAGATTGATAAAAAGCCAATTTTGGCACTTTGTCCTGGCGCTGAGTTTGGTCCAGCAAAGCGTTGGCCAGTAGATTATTATGCTGAAGTCGCTGCTATGGCGTTAGCAGCAAATTGGCAAGTATGGTTATTTGGCTCGAAAAATGATATGCCGTTAGCCGCGAAAATACAACAATTCGCAAATAATCAATGTGATGATTTAGTTGGTGAAACCAGTTTAGCACAAGCTATTGATTTATTAGCGATGGTCAATGCTGTTGTTACCAATGACTCGGGGTTAATGCATATTGCTGCGGCATTACAACGACCTCAAGTCGTAGTATATGGTTCTACTAGTCCTAAATTTACACCGCCACTCGCTGATAACATTAAATTGATTCAACGCGACTTAGATTGTCAACCTTGTTTTGAACGTACTTGCCCATTGGAGCATATGCGTTGTTTAACCGATATTCAACCAAAAGAAGTATATAACGCTGTATTGGAATTAATATAACAATGAAAGCATTAGTCATTAAAACGTCTTCCATGGGAGACATCATTCATACCTTTCCAGCATTAACCGATGCTAGTAAAAAACTTCCAAATTTATCTTTTGATTGGATCGTTGAGGATAGTTTCAGTGAGATTCCCAAGTGGCATCCAAACGTTGATAAAATCATCAAGGTAAGTTTTAGACGTTGGCGCAAAACTTTTTTACGCTCGCTATTTAATGGGGAATATTTTAAACGTATTATCGAAGCCCGTAAGCTTAAGTA
>JBCDIY010000246.1:0-2823 GCA_038748435.1 Pseudomonadota bacterium
ATTTTTGCTAGAGGAAGAGCTAACACTACCTGCAAAAAAAGAATCATCTTCCTTTTCAACTTTCTTTTTACCTTATAATACTGAATTGAAATCTACAGTTAATTTACCTCAACAACCCTTTGAAAGAAATAGCATTAAAATTTTATAGTATTATTACTACTTAATTCTCATTGTCACTGGCTGCTGCAAGCTCTGGAGTTTTCTTCCTCTAAACTAACTGCGATAAAAATGTAATCGCTGGAATGATAATTGGCTCATTACGATTTAGTCAAGAACAAAATCGATATAACTAGAAAATGGTCATGACCAAATTCTAATATACTCGATTTTGGTCAAGTTGTACTTGCTGGATCTTGCTATTTTTTCCAGTATTAAAACACTGGCTACGATTGGGTTGAGCGAAATGAAGTCCAACCAACAAATTCAATATAAATTATTGCTTAACTTTACTTGTCAAACTGCTCATGCTCGGTAGAATCTTCCATTGCTGTAGTGGAACTTTTGCCTTGGGTAATGGTATTTAAAACTTGATCGAAATAATTGGTGCCGACTTCACGTTGATGCCGGGTTGCAGTATAACCATGGTGTTCGCTGGCAAATTCTTTGCGTTGTAAATCGACATAGGCACTCATACCGGTTTGGCGATAATTGCAAGCCAAGTCAAAAGCATAGTAATTAACTAAGTGCCAACCAGCAAGCGTAATAAATTGATACTTATAACCTAACTGGCTTAAATCTTTTTGAAAGCTGGCAATATCTGCTTCATTCAGATTTTTTTCCCAATTAAATGAGGGTGAGCAATTATAGGCTAAAAACTTACCTGGGTGTTCTTTATGAATTGCCTCGGCAAACACTTGTGCTTCCGCTACATTAGGATGAGAGGTTTCAAACCAAAGCATATCGGCTAAAGGAGCATACGCAAGCGCTCTGGAAATCGCAGATTCAATACCGGGTTGAATACGAAAAAAGCCTTCTGCTGTTCGACTGCCATTGATAAATGGTTTATCATATTCATCAATATCGCTGGTCAATAATTTCGCACCGTATGCGTCAGTACGCGCGACAATAATAGAAGGTACGTTACAAATATCTGCGGCAAGGCGTGCCGCTGATAATACTTTTTTAAATTCTGAAGTCGGAATTAATACTTTTCCACCCATATGACCACATTTTTTTGCTGCGGCTAATTGATCTTCAAAATGCATTGCTGCAGCTCCTGCATCTACCATGGCTTTCATCAATTCGAATGCGTGCAGTGGACCACCAAAACCAGCTTCAGCATCAGCTAAAATAGGTAAATACCAATAATGTTCAGTTTTACCTTCAAGCTTTTCAATTTGATCCGCACGCATTAAGGCATTATTAATCCGACGTACTAGCGTGGGTACGCTATTTGCAGGATATAAGCTTTGATCGGGATAAGTTTGACTGGCTAGATTAGCATCCGCCGCAACTTGCCATCCACTGATATAAATAGATTTTAAACCTGCTTTGACCATATTTACAGCTTGCGAACCATTCAATGCGCCGAAAGCATTGACCAGTGGCTCTTCATTTAGTAAATGCCATAAACGCTCGCTGCCATGACGGGCAAAACTATATTCCATTTCGATACTGGGCCTTAATTTTACCACTTCATCACTTGAATAAGGCCGTATGACATTTTGCCAGCGCGGATTATTTTTCCAATCCTTAGCTAAGGCATCCGTTTGCGCATTATACATAGCTGTCTCCCTTAGTCAGCATGCAGACTGATTAATTTCTCGTAAGCTGGAATAGTTAAAAATTCAATAAATCGCTCGGTCAACACTAAGTCATCTAATAATTTTCTAGAGGTATCCAAATAATTTAAATTCAAGTTTTTTAACTCAGCGACGACTTCATCTGCCATTTTTTGATAGATTGTTTTTGTAATTTCAACACCATCTGCAAAAGTTGCCTGCTGGTTTATCCATTGCCATAATTGTGCACGACAAATTTCTGCTGTTGCTGCATCTTCCATCAGATTATATAAAGCGACAGCTCCTGTACCACTGAGCCATTGATTGATATATTGTATTGCAACACTAATGTTATGGCGCATCCCCACTTGAGTAATCTTAGCATTGGGAATACGTAAATCGGTTAACTGGGTTGCATCTACTTGTACATCATCACGCAAGCGTTGAATTTGATTAGGTTTGTCAGCTAATTTTTTATCAAATGCTTGTCGTGCGACGGCGACTAAATCTGGATGCGCAACCCAAGTGCCATCAAAACCATCATTAGCTTCGCGCATTTTATCTTCCAATACTTTAGCTAAAGCTTTTTCTGTCACTGTGGGATCTTTTCTGTTCGGAATAAATGCTGCCATACCACCCATAGCATGAGCCCCATGTTGATGGCAAGATTTAACCAATAACTTAGTGTAAGCGCGCATAAAAGGTACCGTCATGGTGACTTGATCACGATCAGGCAATAACGTATTGTTGCGATTACGTAATCTTTTAATCGCACTAAAAATGTAATCCCAACGCCCAGCATTTAAACCACTGGCATGCTCACGTAATTCATAGAGAATTTCTTCCATCTCAAAGGCTGCCGGTAAAGTTTCAATTAATACCGTGGCGCGAATACTGCCTTTGGGGATATTTAATGCATCCTGAGCATAGTTAAATACATCATTCCATAATCGTGCTTCAATGTGGCTTTCTAGTTTGGGTAAATAAAAATATGGACCTGAGCCGCGGTTTATTCTTTCTTTCGCATTGTGAAAAAAATAAAGCCCAAAATCAAATAAGCTAGCTGATATCGGGTTTTCATCGATTTCAATATGCTTTTCAA
>JBCDIY010000247.1:0-2807 GCA_038748435.1 Pseudomonadota bacterium
AATATATCAATTTTTAAAATTAAGGCACACTTCACGCATGGCACGAAAGCGGTTGGATTTGTCTTTGAATTTTACTTTGCTCTTAAATAGACGTAACAAATGCAGGATAATTAACCCCTTTCGCGCACGCCAGAGATTAATTTTAATGAGCTTTTTAAACAAGTTTGTTGGATAGTGTTTTTCTAAAAATAAATAAACCGCACGTTGACGACGTAAATGTCTATCATAGCTACTGCTATTTCTTTCACTCGCGCCGGTTTCATGGTGTATCGTCACGCTATCACAAATGCCAATCGCATATCCTAATTGACGAATTCGCAGACATATATCAATGTCTTCGCCATAGACAAAAAATCGTTCGTCAAAACCATTTAATTTTTCAAATAAATCTTTTTCAATGATGACATTGCAACAGATGATATACGCAATATCTCCGGGTAAAGCTTCGAATGCATAATCCACTTGTTTTTGGCCAGGATATCCCCTGCCAGCAAAACTCGGTTGATGTAGTATATTCGTGCCAACTAAGCCAAATTCAGCATGGGTGCGGTGAAAATCAAGTTGTTTTTTCAAATCTCCCGGATTTAAATATTCAACATCGGGATTTACAAATATTAGCGCTTCACCATTAGCTAAACTCGCACCTTGGTTACAGCCTTTGGAAAATCCAAGGTTTTCACGATTTGCAACTAAAGTAATTTTATCACCAAATTCAGTTAGCACTTTTACGCTTTCATCTTGGCTGGCATTATCGATAACGATAATTTCAAAGTTAACTTCGGTTTGTCTTAACAAACTTTTAATACAACTACTAATACAATGACTCGTATTATAGCTGACAATAATAATTGATAATTCCATTTGATTTATTCCTCAAAATTGCTGCAAATATTCTGTTAGCTTATCATAATCTGCTTGCGTATCAACACTGGGATCAAAGGTATCCACTGCCATAGCCACATGAATTTTACGCTGATGCCAGAGCAAACGTAATTGTTCTAAGCTTTCGATCGCCTCAAGCGGACTTGGGCTTAATTGGATATAATCTAAAATTGCTCGACTGGTGTAAGCATATAAACCCAGATGGCCTAAATAAGCCGTTTTTATCGTCTGATTCGCGACATTAGTTTTTGCACGTAAATAAGGAATAGGCGCACGACTAAAGTACAGCGCATAACCTGCTTCATCTAGTACAACTTTTACTTGGTTTGGATCAAAAATCCGTTTCTCATCATGCAATTCAACTGCTAAAGTCGCCACCTCGGCTTGATTGGTTTGCATTAGGTCAGACGCAACTTGATTGATATTCTTCGGTGAAACTAAAGGTTTGTCTGCTTGCACATTCACAATAATCTCATCATCCGCAAAATTTAATTGTTTAATCAATTCAGCAATACGTTCTGTTCCAGATGAATGGTGTGGTGAAGTCAAGTATACTTCTGCAGCAAAAGTTTTTGCTGCATGCATTACTTTTGCATCATCGGTTGCGATAATAATGCGCTTAGCACTTGATTGCAGACTACGTTCATAAACATGCTGTAATAGCGCTTTACCTTGTAACGGCATTAATACCTTACCCGGTAAACGGCTTGATGCATAACGTGCCGGAATAACTACAATAAAATCATTCGTCATTTTGTACTTTTGCTGTGTCGTTTTGATCTAATTTACGTGCTCTATCTATCAACATGATAGGAATGTCATCTTCGATCGGATAAGCGAGTTTATCGAGATGGCAAATAAGTTCTTGTGCACTTTTGTCATAATCTAAATTGCCTTTACACATTGGGCAAACAAGAATAGAGAGCAATTGTTTGTTCATTTTATCACCAAATAAATTCTTTTTCTAAGTGCTATTTTATATTTTTTATTAACTTTAACAAAGCTTTTTTTCAGTTAATAATTTTACGCTTTTATTATACAGCACCACATTTTATAGTTATCTGTTGTTAGCTATCCCCCAAAATATGCCTAGAAGCATAAAAACTATACAGTAATTACGCTTGGAAAAATTAATACCTTTCAATAGGTTACAACAACAACTTAAAGAAAAAATGCTTGCAATTAATTTTTAATCGGTTATCATTATAAGTCTAACCATGCTATTTCGCTCTTTAAAGTTCATTTTGGTAGGGAGACCAAATATGGCATCTATAAGAAAGTCGTTGCGGCCTGAAGCAAGTCGGGTCTCGACGAAACAATTTTTTTTACTTGCAAGTAACCCTGTGCCAAACCATGTGCAACCACAAGGTTTTAAACGCCTACTAAGCTTAGGCAACAGTGTATTTGCACAAGGTTTACTATGTAATGCATACCTGCATTTAAACTCACGACGTATCGTTATTTGTTTCACTGTTATTAGAAATAATCTATCAGCGCAAGTGCGTGATGAACTCATTGAGCATGGTGTTAAGTTTATTGAAAATTTAATGCAAGAATTTGCTTGTGATATGAATCAACTTTGCATTACTGGTTATCGTTACGGTGCTAGCTTAGCAGAATACGTTGGTATGCTAATGTCGCTTCCGGTGGTTAGTTTTGATAGTCGAGCAAAAGAGTTTGAAAACATTGAAGCACGTCAATATTGTTACTTAACGCGATATTTTCTTAATCAAAATGGCCATAAATATGCAAAACATGGCTCGATGTTTCAAATTAAAAGTCAACAGCCGAACGTTTTACTTGCACGCTGGCAACAAGCTTTAACGCAACATCAACAGGTTTTACCTGAAAGTGTGAAACAACAAACATTCCAAGATAATTGGTTAGCAAGCTTTGCAGCCAATGGTGAACCGATTCATTGTGAA
>JBCDIY010000248.1:0-2800 GCA_038748435.1 Pseudomonadota bacterium
CATCAACAGCTAATGCGTTTCCGTGCACGTAAGCAAAAATTAGCTTTCGTCGTTGATGAATATGGTGATGTGCAAGGCTTGGTAACTATCGAAGATATTTTAGAGGAAATTGTCGGTGAATTTACTTCTAGTACAGCCACCGATGCGAGTATTGAAAAAATTGCTGAAAATATCTTTTTGGTAGATGCAGCAATTAATTTACGCGATTTGAATCGACGTATCCAAACAAATTTTTCGGTAAAGGGCCCGAAAACCCTCAATGGTATTATTACCGAATACTTGGAGAATATCCCGAATCGTAAAATGTGCCTATACTTATCTGGCCATAGAATAGAACTTATTGATATTAAACACAATCAAGTCAAACGGGTGATTATTTATCGTGATAAATAATAAACTACTAAATCCCAAAAAGTATGGTAGAATATCTCTTTTAATAACAGCACTTCCACAACGAGACAGCTTAATTTTACTAATCGAGTACCCATGAATTCCACGACTAATTTTACCGACCTAGGCTTAAACCCGAGCCTGTTGACTACATTGAATCAATTAGGTTACGAGACAGCGACACCAATTCAGCAGGAGAGCATTCCTATATTACTGCAAGGTAATGATATTATTGCCCAAGCACAAACCGGGACAGGCAAAACGGCCGCATTTGCTTTACCGATTTTGACACAATTAATATTAACTGAAAAACAACCGCAAGCGTTGATATTAACCCCAACGCGTGAATTAGCCATTCAAGTTGCCGAAGCCTTACAATCATATGCCAAAAATTTAAAAGGATTTCATGTCCTACCAATTTATGGTGGCCAAGATTATCGTCAACAATTGCGAGCATTAAAACGTGCTGTGCATGTGATTGTCGGTACACCAGGTCGAATTAATGATCATTTACGTCGTGGTACGCTTAAATTTTCCAATATAAAAACTGTAGTTTTAGATGAAGCCGATGAAATGTTAAAGATGGGTTTTATCGATGAAGTCGAAACCATATTAAAATCTATTCCAGAACAACGCCAAACCGCCTTATTTTCTGCAACGATGCCAACGGCAGTGCAGAAAGTCGCAAAAAAATATTTACATGATGCGGTAAAAGTACATATTAAGGCAAAAACTAGAACGGTTGCTAATATCGAACAAGCTTATATCGTCGCTTACCGTGAACATAAACTCGAAGTATTAACACGCATTTTGGATATCGAAGATATCAATGGCGTGATTATTTTCTCGCGCACTAAAACCTATTCTGTTGATTTGGCAGATCGCCTCGCTGCAAGAGGCTATGCTTCTGCTGCCATTAATGGTGACATGAAACAAAGTTTACGTGAAAAAACTATTAAGTCATTACGTGAAGGTCGGTTAGATATCGTCGTTGCTACCGATGTGGCTGCGCGTGGCATCGACGTCGAACGCATTAGTCATGTCATCAACTATGATATCCCTTACGATGCCGAAACTTATATTCATCGTATCGGCCGTACCGGCAGGGCTGGGCGTAGTGGTAAGGCAATTGTGTTAGTGACGCCTAAAGAACGTTATATGCTAAGAGACATAGAACGTGCGACTTCGCAGCCCATGCATATGATGCAAGTGCCTACCTTAGAACAAATCTCCGCAAAACGCTTAGCTAACTTTAGCAAAGATATTCAAACGATTTTGCAACAACGTGATCTCAGTAATTTCAAAACAGTAATTAAGGGAGTGATCAAAGAACTGGATTATTCAGCTCTAGAAATTGCCGCAGCGTTAGCGTATTTGCAAACCAAGAATGATCCGATTGAAATTGATCAACCGGATGAGTTGATCGAACAAATTCAAGCGATAGCCAATAGACCTAAACGTGGCAAAAAACAGCCAAACAAACCAAATAAAAAGCGCGCTAGATTTAAAGACAAAGAGAAATCTTTTAAACGCGATAAATCCAAAACTAAAATCAAATTAAAAGCTAAAAAGTCAACTAACAAGCCAATAAAGAAAAAAACCAAATCTAAATTAAATAAATAATTTTTTTTTATCTGTAGGTTGGGTTGAGCGCAGCAAAATCAAGGATGATTAAATGTAGGTTGGCTTGAGCGCAGCGAAGCCCAACAAACCTAAAAAAATGTAGTCTTGATTGAACGACAGAGAAATCAAGGTTTAGAAACTTAAATTTGTCCTGCACTTGCTCCAAAAAGCTAAAGCTCTAGATATTAATCATAAAAATCAATAATTTACTTTTTTTAAAATGCTCTTAACGCGATAGTAGCTATTTTTACGAAGAAAATAGTGCAAAAAATATTCAATTATTGGAAGTTTTATGTTAAGATTATCGAGTGATTTAATCATAATTAATGCCTTATGCCTATTACTCTTGAAAATTATGCTGTAGATAGTAGAAATCTAGAAGAAGCAGTTAAAGAATTACCACTTCAGATCAAAAGTGCTCTGGTAACAGAAGCAAATCAAGTTGAAAATGTCGATCAAGCGCAATATCTACAATTATTAATCCTTCTTTACTATGCAAGTATTAAAGAACAGAAATACTCACCACAAGAACAATGGCTAGAAAATGCAAAAAGTCATACTAGCAAGTTGTTTATAACTTTCGGTGATTTGAAAGCAGTTCAAAAATATCTAGAAGATTTCATAAGTGCGAATGAAACTAGAGTCAATGGAAAATCCAATCAACCTATACACGATGCTTGTTTATTTGATTTTCCATCTGATAAAGTTAAAAAATTAGTGTTTTGGCAACAAGTTTTTACAAAATCAAAACCTAATCATCCTGAAAATAAAGTAATGCGTCTTTTGC
>JBCDIY010000249.1:0-2780 GCA_038748435.1 Pseudomonadota bacterium
AATTATTTCGTGTGCACGAAGGCCCTGGACTAGATAAACTCGTGGATTTAAAAACTTTCTTAAAAGAGTTTAATTTAACTTTAAAAGGTGGTGATGAACCTGAACCTAAACATTATGCTGAGCTATTAAAACAAATCGATGGCCGAGCAGAAAAGCAATTGATTCAAATGGTATTATTACGTTCGTTGAGTCAGGCAATCTATACGCCAGATAATGCCGGTCATTTTGGTTTAGCTTACGACAGTTACACGCATTTTACTTCACCTATAAGACGTTACCCTGATTTATTAGTGCATCGAGCGATTAAAACCATGCTCAATGGCAAAGTAAAACAATATCCATATGAAAAAACCGATATGGAAAAATTAGGTAGCCATTGTTCAATGACTGAAAGACGTGCGGATGATGCCACACGCGATATTATCGATTGGTTAAAATGTTATTATATGCGTGATCACGTGGGTAGTGAGCATGCGGGGTTTATCGTCGGTGTGACCGGTTTTGGTTTATTTATTCAACTTAAAGATATTTATATCGAAGGATTATTACATATTACCGCATTAAAAAATGACTATTATCATTTTGATGCCATACATCATACGTTGAGTGGCGAACGTTCTAATGTTACGTATCGTATCGGTGATGTCTTAAATGTTCAGGTTGCGCGTGTGAGTTTAGATAATCGAGAAATTGATTTAACTTTAGCATGATATAAGAAAGTTTATAGAGTAAATATATACTAACGTATGAAACAAGAAACCTTATACGGTATACATACCATTACTACGATATTAAATATTGCGCCCTGGCGGGTAAAAAAAATATTTTTATTAGCCAAGCAATCCCGATTAAATCCAATTTTTGAATTGGCCCAAGCCCAACAAATTCCTATCGAATGGTGCCAACGGCATTATTTAGATCAATTAGCCGATGGTAACCATCAAGGTGTCATCGCAATTTGTCAGGCGCCGAAACCTTTAGATGAACAAGCATTAAAAAAAATTATTGATGATGATGCTAAATCGCTATTATTGTTGGTGTTGGATAACATTGTCGACCCACATAATGTCGGCGCTTGCTTACGTAGTGCCGATGCATTTGCGGTAGATGCAGTTATCGTACCTAAACATCAAGCCTGTGGTTTGACTGACACGGTAAAGCGTGTCGCTTGCGGTGCGGCAGAGACCGTGCCATTTATTCAAGTGAACAACTTAGCTAGAGTCATGAAGGACTTGCAAGCAAAAAATATTTGGTTTTATGGTTTGGATATGCAAGGCACTCAATCGATTGATCAAATTGATTTTCCCAAACGTACCGCTTTAGTCCTGGGCGCTGAAGGCACGGGAATAAGGCACTTAACAGCGGAACTTTGCGATGAGCTAATGAACATCCCTATGCATGGTCAAGTCGAAAGCTTAAATGTCTCCGTTGCCGCGGGTATTAGTTTGTTTGGAGTGCGGCGAAAGATTCCGAGAGAGTAAATTGATACTCAATGCAGTAATCTACGTTTAATTCTCTTTTGTAGCTAGAATTTCAGGCAACCTTTGTAGACCTTCAGCAATCGGTAAAGCGGTAATTTTACCAAAATACTCTGGCATATCACCACCATAGAAGCAATACAGTTTTGCGATGGGATAATCCGCAGAGAAATTTTTTAATCCGCGTAAATCTTTACCGCTTAATTGACGTTTACGCTTTACTTCGATGGCAATTAAACCGCTTTCACCATATAAAATAAAGTCGACTTCAACCCCATTTTTAGTACGCCAATAATAAATTTTGTATCCGAGTTGTTGGTAATCATTAAATGCGCGTATATGTTGTAAGACTAGGGTTTCCAATGCATGTCCTTCGATACTTTCATGAATATCTAATGGTCCGACTGGCCTTATAGCACGATAAACGCCAACATCGAAGAAATAAAATTTAGGATGAGAAATTAATTGTCTTTGCGCATGTTTGGTAAATACAGGTAATTTGATGCCTAGGAGTAAATCACAAGCAACATCAAAGTAGTTATTGACTATTCTTCTTTTAATTCCTGCTTCACGACCAATCTCAGAATAATTTAAGATTTCCCCCTGAGAAAAACTAGCGACTTCTAAAAAACGTGAGAATTCTCCAATATCTCTGGTAATTCCTTCAAATAGAATTTCTTCTTGTAAGTAGGTGGTTACGTAAGTGTTGAGATAACTTTTTGGATCTGCATCGATGTAGACTTCTGGCAACATCCCAAATTGTAACGCTTTGGTTAGAGAAAAGTCCTTGCCTAGTTCAATACATGTCAGTGGATGCATTGTGTATCTACGTGCTCTGCCAGCAAGTAAATTTGCGCATTGCTTTTTTAATTTTCGTGCACTTGAGCCAGTTAATAGGAATTTATACTTTTTACTTTCTATAAGACGATGTGCTTCATCGAGCAAAGCTGGAATTTTTTGCACTTCATCGATAACTATCCAATGTTTAAATCCTGCTGGAATGCGTCTTTCGATGCGTGTAGGATTTGCAGCTAATGTCGTATAAGTTTCGCTTTTAAGCAGATTAAAATGAAGCGCATTAGCTAAATTCTGTGTTATCCAAAATGTTTTTCCAGTTCCTCGTGGACCAAATAGTAATGCACTATGTTTAGGTTCAAGAGGTAAGTTTAATAATCGCTGATACATGCTTTGCTCTTAGTTAGTTTATTTGTTATAAGCTTATCTTATTGGCCGCATAGCGCTCTAACACCGCCTGGTACAGTTCTTCCTTTGTCCCAAAATAGTAGTGAATCATCGCCTTGG
>JBCDIY010000250.1:0-2775 GCA_038748435.1 Pseudomonadota bacterium
CAGGTGGGGCCCGCCTCAGGCCCGGAAGCCGTGGCAGTGGTGGCCGCTGCACCGCCCTGGTATCCGGAGTGCCCTGAGCCGAAGCGTCTCTCCCCCTTAGGCGCCCGGTAGCGCGTTCCTGCTACCGGGTGGGCAGGGGCAAGGCTCTCCTTTCTCAGGAGCCAGCCCGTGCCGCGCTGCTGCTGCGGCGCAGTTTCCCGGGGGGGTCGGCGCTAACGCGCGTCCACTCCAGGTTGCCGCCGCTTGGCTCCCGGCACTGCCGGGAAGGCACCCCACGGCGAAAGCCAAGTGGGTGCCGGCCCACATGGTGTGGGTTTGGCAGTGGTAAGGACGACCGGCAGGCTCCCGGGTTATTCCTAACCATAATGCCTCAGATGTCATTTTCGGTTGTTGTTGTTGAAAACGTTGAAAATACTTATGCGCTTTAGGATAATTTCCATTAGCATAATAGATGTCGGCCAATTCAAACAAAGAAGTAATACGCTGCGGATTTTTTCTTAATGCTTGGTTAAAATAATAAGTTGCTACTTGCGTATTCGGTATATCTAATGCACAAAGACCAGCATTTTCATAAGCGTGATCCGGATGTAAGTATTTAGGTTGCTTTGCAGCTTCGACAAAATAACGAATCGCTTGCGGATAACGCTTATTCCGACATAAAAATACACCATAGTTATTAAGTGCCTTACCCGAAGTCGGTGCATAATACAAAGCACGTTTATAGTACTTTTCTGCGAGTTGGTTGTTACCGGTACGTTGTTGGAAATACGCCATAGCATCTAATGCTTGGGTAGACCTAGGTGTCTGTTGTAAAGCTAGAAGCAACTTTTGTTTCGCTATAGCAAATCGACTTTGTTGTAAATAGGCAAGTCCTAAACGAACGTTATCATTTGCCGCTGTCTGCTTTTGTTTAGCACTTATTTTAGTTGTGGTTGGATTTTGTTGCATGTAACAGCCACCTGTTAACATCAAGATTACTGTTAAAATTAAATAGCACTGAATTCGTCGCTTGACCCACTCCATTTTGTTTTCTTATGCTCCACCTTGACGGGTATCTTACTTAAAATACGTTGTCGACGTTTAGTTTTATCGTCAAAATCACCCGCTAACATTCCACAAGCTGCTTCAATATCATCACCCCTTGTCTTTCGAATTGTAACATTTAATCCTTGCTGCGATAAGATATCTTTAAAAATATTAATGCTATGTCTAGCGGAACATTGATAACTTGTGCCAGGAAATGGGTTAAATGGGATTAAATTAACCTTGGATGGTACATTTTTTAGCAATTTTGCTAATTCTTTCGCATGACTAGGCGCGTCATTCACACCTTTTAACATAACATATTCCATCGTTACTTGGCGCTTAGATTGTGCTGGGAAGTAATCACGACAAGCTTGCATCAATTGCTTTAATGGATATTTTTTATTCAATGGGATAATTTTTTCACGTATAGCATCATTAGGCGCATGCAAACTCAAAGCTAATGCGACATCAGAAATTTCCGCGAGTCTTTGCATTTCTGGCACCAAACCTGAAGTACTCAGTGTAACGCGATATTTTGATAAACCATAAGCCAGATCATCCATCATGATATTCATTGCACAAACTACACTATCAAAGTTATAAAGCGGTTCACCCATACCCATCATAACAACGTTAGTGATGTGTCTATCATGCTTACCATCAAGCTTGGATAATTGCGCCACAGCGATACGCACTTGGCCGATAATCTCCGCCACACTCAGATTACGATTAAACCCTTGTTGACCGGTAGCACAAAAACGGCAATTCAACGCACAACCGACTTGAGAAGAGACACACAAAGTACCACGCCCAGTTTCTGGAATAAAAACCGTTTCAATCGCATTCGCATCAGCTAATCTCAGAAGCCATTTTATCGTGCCATCACGCGATTTTTTTTCAGATAGGATCTCAGGTAAGGTCATCTGCGCATTGCTCTGCAGATATTCACGTAGACGCTTAGGTAGGTTAGTCATGGCAGCAAAATCAGTAACACCGTGCTGATGTAGCCACTGAAACACTTGCGTACCATGATAACGCTTCTCACCTAAATCAGTAAAATACGCCTCTAAGCCTTGACGATCGTAATTAAATAAATTGCTCATGCAAAAATTTCATCATCCGCAAAAAAGAATTGAATTTCTCTCGCTGCTGTATCTAAAGCATCGGATCCATGCACAGCGTTAGCATCGATGCTATCGGCAAAATCCGCACGAATTGTTCCTGGTGCTGCTTCTTTAGGGTTGGTTGCACCCATAATTTCTCTATGCAGAATTACGGCATTTTCGCCAACTAATACTTGCACCATCACCGGCCCTGAAGTCATGAATGTAACTAAATCATTATAAAATGGCCGTTCCTTATGAACTTCATAAAACGCTTTTGCTTGGTCTGCAGATAAATGCAGCATTTTAGCGGCAGCAATGTGTAAACCCGCACGTTCAAAACGCGCGTAAATCTCACCAATCACATGCTTTTTTACCGCATCTGGTTTAATAATAGATAAAGTCTTTTCCAGCGCCATAGCTTATCTCCTCATAAAAACGCTAATCTATTGATGGGATAGTGTTTTTTCAGAAAAACCTACAAAAAAACGTCCTATTGTGACATTTTCGCCAGTAAATGTGAAGAGCATAGTATTTCTACTGGTATAATTTAAAACGATTTATAAAAGTTGGAGCATTATGACTTTGGGTGTTTCGCAAATCGTCGTTGCTTGTAAGTTGTTGCCTTTGCATATTCTCCACGACG
>JBCDIY010000251.1:0-2763 GCA_038748435.1 Pseudomonadota bacterium
ATTTTTTTCTGATCAGTATCGATTTCACGTAAAGCAGGATGAAAAACTATTTTTAGCACTTGTTGTTCAAAATATTTAAAGTCTCGGTGGTCTAATTCATGCTCTTCTTCACCTTCAACATGAGCTATAATGATTTTTTGAATCTTAGTCGACCCCATGTCTATTAAATAAAAATCAAATATTTTGCTCAACAAAATATAATCGGTATGCTCGCTTGATTTGTAATGACAAAAAATGCTTGAAAAAAGCATTCTAAGTTTATCACGATACTTACTTCGCCCTGCTGCAATATTACTCCGCCTTTGTCGAGTTGATTGCTCTAAATCTAAATACAAACTTTTAAAGCTTTCTACTTTACTCTTGTTTTTAACTAAAGGTTCTTTTTTATAAGTCTTATCATATAATTCACAAAGCTTTTTTATATTATTAGATTTACTTGGCTCAGCTAATTTGGAAAGTCCCCCACAAATTACATCGACGACTGCCTCGTCGAAAATAAATTTATCATTCAAAACCAGCATTTCAATAAAAGCAAAAATATTATCTGCTTCAACGCGCAAAGCAAATATCAGTTTTAACGCGCAGAGTTGTATTTCTGGATCTGGATTGGATAACCATTGATGTTCGGCAATGTAGGCAAGAAATTGACGTTGTTCCGTTGTCCAAGTTGATTTTATCTGATCAACAACCAATGGCATGATTGTAGGATCACCAACTAAAAGCGTTTGCAACCGTAATCGTTCATCTTCAGTTAGTTTCTTTTCAGAAGTTAGTTTTTCTTCAGAAGCTGGTTTTTCTTCAGAAGCTGGTTTTTCTTCAGAAGTTAGTTTCTCAGGTAATTGTGACAGTTTAAACTTTAGTAAATCAGATCCCGGCATGGGTTTCTCCAAATAAAACAAGGCATTTGTTGGAGTTGTAAAGCTGTTTTATCAATTAATATTAAATTTTCGTCTCCTTATGGCGGATATTTTGCTGCAACACACTGTTAAGCTAGTTAACAAGCCATAACCCGTATTGATGTTGGGCTTGGTTATACTCAACCCAACTTATATATTTATTGTACAAGGCTTAACTTAAGAGCAGCTTAAGAAAGCAAAAAAAGATTTCAATCGGGTGAGCTGGAAAAGCAATGGCTTGTAGGTTATCGGGTTGGGCTTCGCTATCACTCAACCTAACCTAGAAAATTCGACTTTTGCATGTCTTTATCCAGTAACGTAGTGTTAGTAGCCCGTATGAGCGCAGTGAAATACGGGAAAGCTAAAAATACTTGGTAACGTAGCCGGTGTGCAGCAACGTGCACCACCGGGTTTTATAAATAAACCATTAAACGAGTGCAGCTACTTTTGGTTAATTAAAGAAATACAATTATTTATTGCTATTCAGTGCATTCAAAGCACGGGCGACTTCAGCATGAACAAATTGCTCTACTGCACCGCCAAGTTGAGAAACTTCTCGGACTAAAGTTGAAGAAATATAGGTGTATTTGTCCGCCGGAGTCATAAATACCGTTTCGATATCAGCAGCGATCATACGATTCATACCAGCTAATTGAAATTCATATTCAAAGTCAGAAACGGCACGCAGCCCGCGCAAAATAATATTTGCGTTCACATCACGGGCAAAATGCGTCAATAACTTAGCAAAACCTTGGATCTCAACATTCGGCAAATGACCCAGGACAATTTCAGCTAATTCTATGCGTTTGTCATGACTCAATGAAGGATTTTTTTGTGAATTTTTGGCAATCGCAACGATAACGCGATCAAACAACTTTGCCCCGCGTTCGATAATATCTTGATGGCCATTGGTGATCGGATCAAACGTGCCGGGATAAAGCGCAATGGTTTTCATGAGTTTTCTCTCCTGACAATAAATCATTTTTGGCAATTGGGGCAATAAAACGTACTACGTTGACCTAACCTTATCATTTTTATCGAATTATGGCAGATAATACAAGATTGCGCAGCCCGACCATAGACTTTTAAATCTTGTTGAAAATAACCTGGATTGCCCTGACTGTCGTGAAAATCGCGTAATGTGGTCCCGCCGGCTTTTATCGCTCGCTCTAACACTTGCTTAATCGCTGTGACTAAGCTGGCAATTCTCTCTTGACTAATGCGATGACTCAAGCGTTTAGGATGAATGCCAGCTTGAAATAAAGCTTCGTTAGCATAAATATTACCGACACCAACGACAATTTTGCTATCCATAATCAGTAATTTTATTGATCTTTTTGCAGTGCAGGTTTTTGCGTAGAGATACTGTGTATTAAATACTGTAGACAATGGCTCTGGACCTAGATGGTTTAACAAAAAATGTTCATTAGCCGCATTTTCTGTCCATAGTAATGCACCAAAACGCCGTGGATCACAAAAACGCAAATAAACCCCATTTTGCATACAAATATCTACATGATCATGCTTTTTCGGCGCTAATTTTTTCATTAAGACAAATAATCGGCCGGACATGCCTAAGTGTAATATCGCGGTACCTGGGGTAGTTTTAAATAACAAATACTTTCCTCTACGTGTAATTGCTTGAATTTTTTTCCCACACATCGTTTGGATTTGCTGAGGAATTGGCCAACGTAAATCTGGCCGGCGAATGATTACCGATTTCACGCGCTGATTAAGCAGATGTGGCTCGATTCCGCGTTTGCAAGTTTCTACTTCGGGTAACTCTGGCATTTTAAGCTTAAATTTCCTTTATTCGTTTGATCGTAGTTAGTCATTGAATTCTCAGTTGCAGACAGGGATTTACATC
>JBCDIY010000252.1:0-2749 GCA_038748435.1 Pseudomonadota bacterium
TTGTGGTTTATCCAAGAGAAAAAATTGTACCACTGACAGGAATTAATTGGCTGAATTTTCTCGATAAGACTGGCAAAACCAATCAATTTAGTCAGGGGATTGGTAAAGTATTTTTGACCGGGCCGTATGAGAAGCTTGTGAAGACTGATGTAAAAAGACTAGAATCTATCATTATAAAATGGATTAAAACTAATGTTTAGCTTTGTAAATCCTTGGTGGTTTTTATTATTATTAGTACCGTATTTTGTTTATTGGTTTTTTCCTCAGGCTAAATTAAATTTAGCACACGCTATCCGAGTGCCTTTTTTCGCCACAGTTGCAGAATTAAATAAGCAGCATAAACTGCAAACTAATCTACCTTGGAAAAGTATGCTTTTAGGCTATTTAATTTGGTTGTTAATTGTGACAGCAATTGCCGGACCACAGTGGTTAGGTAAACCTATCATCATTCCACAACGCGGTCGTGATATTATTTTGGCGATAGATTTATCTGGTAGCATGCGGATTCCTGATATGAGTTTAAACGGCAGAAGAGTTGATCGCTTAACAGTAGTGAAGAATGCAGCTCAGCATTTTATAAATTCACGGTTAGGGGATAAAATCGGTTTAATTCTATTTGGTTCAAAAGCCTACGTACAAACACCATTGACGTTCGACCGTAAAACCGTTATGGCAATGCTGAATGATGCCACTGTAGGTCTTGCAGGCACGCAAACTGCAATTGGTGATGCTATAGGATTAGGTATTAAACAATTAATTAATCGACCAGGTAAAGCAAAAGTTATTATATTATTGACAGATGGTGGTAATAATTCAGGTCAAGTTGGCCCATTGGCAGCTGCAAAAGTCGCAGCAAAATATGGCATAAAAATATATACCATAGGTATTGGGGCGAAACAAATGATCGTGCAAGGTTTGTTTGGTCCTGAGATTGTTAAAACAACTTCTCAATTAGATGAGAAAACTTTGCAACAGATAGCAGCGCTCACACATGCAGTTTTTTTTCGAGCTGAAAATAATGCGGATTTAAATAGAGTCTATCAATCATTAAATAAATTGGAACCCATTATTTCAAAAACTAATGTATTTCGATCGAAAAAAGCGTTGTATCCTTGGCCGCTAGGATTGGCATTGATTTTAACATTATTAATTGCAGGTATAAAATTATTTCAGGATTTTCAAGTGAATTTTAAACTTCAAAGAAGTAGGTGAAACAATGCTGCATTTTTTACGGCCTGAATGGTTTTGGGGTTTGTTACCATTGAGTATTTTGCTATTGCTTTTTTATATTAAGCCACAAAGACAAAGTCGATGGAAAAATATTATTGCACCCTATTTGGTTGATGAATTAGCAGTGAAACCAGCACATGGTAGTCGTTTAGCAATTTTTTTAATATTTATTTTCTGGTTAATTACAATTTTTGCTTTAGCAGGGCCAACGTGGAAGCAGCAACCGCAACCGTTGTTTAAAAATAACCAAGCCGTTGTCATTGCATTAGATTTATCTAGCCAAATGCTCAGAACTGATATTAAACCAAATCTTATCACACGCGCCCGCTACAAGATAGAAGATATTTTAAATAAATATAAAGATGGTCGCATGGGGATGGTGGCTTTTACAAATGAGGCTTATACGGTTTCTCCTTTGACCCAAGATAATCATACTTTGTTAAATATGGTAACTGCATTAACACCAGCAATTATGCCGGTAGATGGAGAGAATTTATCAGTAGCCATGCTTAAAGCAGCAAAATTGTTATGGCAAGCTGATGCTCCGCACGGTACTATTTTATTAATTACCACAGCAGTGCCGAATGCAAAGGATTATCGAATCGCGGCAGATTTACATAGTAAAGGACTATTAGTTTCAGTGTTAGCAATGGGATTTAATAAAAATGATTTTAGCGGTTTGGCCCATTTGGTTGCACTAGGGGGTGGTCATTTTGCTAGTTTCACTAATGATGATGCTGATGAAACAGAGCTATTAAACTCACAGGCAAATTCAGCTGGCTCGGTAGATACACAGCAAACTAATGCGCACCATTGGTATGATGAGGGCCGTTATTTTATCATGCTGTTAATTCCATTGTTATTACTTGCCTTTAGACGAGGTGTATTAGAGGAATTATTATGATAAGCCGAGTTATTTTACTTGTTATAGGTTTGTGGCTAACAACCTGTGCTAATGCTGCGCTATGGAAAAATTTGTGGTTTACCCCGGATCAACAGGGTTGGCAAGCACTTAAAGACAAACATCCAAAAAAAGCTGCAGAACAATTTACTAACAAATTATGGAAAGGTGTTGCTTTATATCGTTCAGGTCAATATAAACAAGCGGTAAAATTCTTTGCTGGATTTAATACGCCGTTAGCAAACTATAATCGTGGTAACGCCTTAGCACATTTGGGTGATTATAAAGCAGCCATAGATGCTTATGATTTAGCGATAAAACAAAAGCCAGATTTTAAAGATGCCATATTTAATCGTGATGTATTAAAGAAATTAATGCATCAACAAAAGCCACAGCCACAGCAAAAAAAATCAATGGAAAATAATCAAGCTACTACAAAAAATAAGCAAACTAAAACTCAGATGTCGAAAACACAATCTGCTAAAAAAAAATCTGCGTCGAGAAATATAAATAATAAAAATCAACAGGAAGCTAATTCATCTAAGAGTAAAGAGGTAAGTCAAGCTAAATCAAATCCTGCGAATGAAAAAAATACTACAAATACCGATAAACAAGAAA
>JBCDIY010000253.1:0-2745 GCA_038748435.1 Pseudomonadota bacterium
AGCCGATTAAATATTTCTCGGTCTCTATCAAAATGTGACTTAAAGTACTTTAAGTTAAAGCATTTTAAGTTACACTAGTTTAAGTTAAACCAGAGTTTTATAAATGTTTAGACAATATTTTCCTAAAGGTATCGCCAAGGGTGAGCCCTTTTTCAATAGGGAAGACACCCTCAAACGCCTGCTAGGCAATATTAATGCTGGTGTGCATACTGTATTAATTGCGCCAAGGCGTTATGGTAAGTCAAGCCTCGCCAAGCATGCAATTGACAAAGCGCGTTTGCCACATCATGAAATTGATTTATTTGTTGCTGTAGATGAACTTGATGTAGGAAAAAAAATCATCGCTGGTGCAAGTGCTGTCATCCAACAGGTTTCTTCAGAGCCAGAACAGTGGTTTAATGCGTTAAGACAGTTTTTTAATCGAGCTAATAAAAAATGGACCATAGGTATTCGTGGCATTAAATTAGAATTAATACCTAATAATTTAAAAACTGTGCCAGAAAACATTATCGATGTATTTTCTGCATTGGAATTTATCTTGACAAAGAAAAAAACTAAAGCGGTGATTTTTATCGATGAATTTCAAGAGATTGCAACGACAAATTCAGGTAAGGCAATTGAGGGTGCGATTCGACATTTTGCTCAAGAAAGTAAACATGTTGTATTTGTTTTTTCTGGTAGTAATTGTAAGATGTTAAAAAAGATCTTTGCTGATAGATCACGGCCACTATATTCTTTATGTGATGAAATTCGCCTAGAGCGTATTGCAGCACCTTATTATGTTACATATTTAAATAAGGTGGCTAAAAAAACCTTTGGCAAGAAGTTAGTTGCTGAAGTGATTGAACTTATTTTAACTTTAACAGAACGTCATCCTAAATATGTCTATGTGCTTTGCGCTGAAGTGTGGTTACGTTGCGATAAAAAACTACCCTCAGTGCATGAGGTACAAAAAGCTTGGTATGAGTTTGTCCTGCAAAAAACTAAAGATATTCGACTAGAATTGTCAAATCGTTCACACACGCAAATAAAATTACTCATAGAAATTGCTAAAGGTAATGCCGCTAACTTATCGGCAAAAGAAAATTTAATGCGGCTTGAATTAACCAGTAGTGCTATAGTCCAAGCGTTAAAAGTACTCGAGCAACTCGATTATATTGAGCAATTAGATTCAGGCCAATATCGAATTATTGATCCAGTGATTAAGTCGACACTAATCTATGCTTATGGCAAATAATTATTCAGGTTTAACAAAGATGTATTTACAATTCGCTAGGCTGCGCCAAAAGTCGTTGATTGTCGAGAACCGTAGCGCAGCATACATAGAAGTATGTGAGCAACGGATCGCAGAGAATCAACGACTTTCGGCCAGTATAGTAGAATTGTAAACAGGCTTTAATTATTTACCCAAGAGGCCAGTCTCGACACCTAATGAGGTGGAAGCACGTTTGGAAAAACGATTGATTAAATTTGTTAGAATCAAGCCGATGGCAATGATAATAATGGCAATCCATTCCGAATAGGTAGGAACTTCACCTAATAACAAGTAAGCAAATGCGATGGTGAAAAACGGTGTTAATAAGGCGAAATTTGTCGGCCAAGTCGCGTTAACATTTTTGACGACACTAAACCATAAAATTTGTCCTAAAACAATCGCGATCCCTGCATAAACTAACATGGCGATCCATAAATCACCGTAGAATGCTTCAGCAAAATGTTGTGGGCCAAATAGATCGGTGGCAATAATGAAAAACACGACAGCAGACACGGCATTGCGAATAAATAACAGTGTCGGCATGGATAACGACTTTAATAATTGATAACTGACTAATTCCGAAAATGCATAAACGACGCAAGCCAGTAAAACTAAGATATCGGCGATAGAAAACATTTCTTTGCTGGTAAATATTACGATTAATATACCAATGCTGATAAAAATATAGCCAACTAATTCAGATTTTTTTAACACCGCTTTAAGGAAAATTGCCCCTAAAATAGCATACATAATACCTTCAAAGCGCGAAAGCAAAACAATACGCGTCACAGTAGTATACTGTAGTGCAAAGAAAATTAATGACGGGTAAATAATAGCTAAAATTACACTAAGGCCAGCGAACATTTTGCCTTTGCTGCTTAAGCTTTTCACTTCTTTTAACATCGGTGTTTTTGGAAAACTTAACCAAGTGATTAAACCAGCACACAGATTACCGATAAATAAAACATTACAGAAAGAAATTGCATCGACATGTTCAATACCTAGTGCACCACCTTTGATGATGAGCAATTTAAGAATTGGGCTGCCAAGCGCAAATAATATGGTTGCCAATAGCATGGCAAAAAACGCCCACTGTTTGGATTTCATTGCTTCCATGTTTTCTTCTTTCGATTTTATTCGAGTCTCAGTATAACCTTAGTGGCTGTAGGATGTAAAATTTACAGTTTACTATTCTGAAATTTAAATGTAGGTTGGGTTGAGCGTAGCGAAGCCCAACAAACATAATATAATGTAATTTGTTGTAGCCAGTGTTTTAACACTGGGGAATTCAACAAAAGCCATTTCATCTACCCAGTGGTTCCGCTACGCTCAACCACTGGCTACGTTGATTTTTTGGCGTGGCAGCATACGCTCTACGGCCATATTGCCGGAACGGAGGCCTATTCCGTTGGTGCATGGCTTACCGAGGTGCGCGCATATCTCGGCGACAAACCGCCCGTCATCGTGGGCGGGACGGGGCTGTACTTCAC
>JBCDIY010000254.1:0-2737 GCA_038748435.1 Pseudomonadota bacterium
AAAAACTCGCAAAACCGCTTATAATAATAGAAATGAATTAAATTTAAATTTTCGCCAATGGTAAAAAAAACACCTTTAAGTGATACCGATAAAGCATTGTTCCGCCATGCCATGCGTGATGTGCAACCTTTGGATAAAAAACTCAAACAGGAAAAAACCTATCCGCCTTCACCACCATCTCCAGTAAAACGCTCTACTGTGTTCAACAGCGTGACAGATAAAATGGATAGCTTTATTGCCTTAAGCGATAAAGAAGATACGCTAATCCATGCGGATACTTTTTTACAATTCCGCCAAGCTGCCATCTCCATGCGTGATTTTAAAAAACTCAAACAAGGACAGAAAGCCTTTGCTGCAACGTTAGATCTACATGGGTACACTATTGAAGAAGCTCGGCAAAACTTAATCAACTTTCTAGCTAACGCGAGAAAACAAAATCACCAAATTATCCAAATTATTCATGGCAAAGGCAGCCGTAGCGGTTCGCCTATACTCAAAAGCAAAGTCTATCACTGGCTCAAACAAATTGACTTTATTTTAGCATTTTGCTCTTGCTTGCCAAAACACGGCGGGGCTGGGGCAATTTATGTATGGCTAAAAAAAGCAACGTAGTTTACCAGGTATTTATTACCCTACCGGTTGGATATAATTTACTCCATTCTTTTTATAAATATTGACGTGAGCATGGCGCTTGTAAGTATGGTGAACATATTGACGCACAATAATTTTTCTCTTGTTATCGTTTTCTCTGACGACAAACTGGTAAAGCCCCATACCTTGTTTGTATCGATCATAAACATACCCAGAACCTGCACCAATAGCACCACCACCAGCAGCACCTAAAAGCGTACCTTCGGCGACTAAAGCTGGTACTGCAGGTGCAGCTAAACCAAAGGTAGCAATACTAGCCGCCGCTCCTGCAGCTGCTGCCGTAGTTCCTCCAACAATAGCACCTACACTAGCACCAGACAAACCACCAACAGCCGTACCGGTATTTGGTGCATGATTGGGCTTGGCTAGTTTAGTTGCACTCAACACCGTTCCCCTACCTTCATAGCTGGTAGTAGCACAACTTGAAATCAATATTGTTACCATGACTAATAACACGATTCGCAGGCCTGAAATCAATTTCGTATTCATGGTTGCCTCTCAGTAACTTATTCAAAAAAACACCAATTGTACACCAATTTTTAAGCAAGTTGTATATATTAGTGTTACAATTTTTTTTAGCTCCTTGTTGAGAAAAAATAATTTTTTTTATTTTAAACAATGTGTTATTTGGAATTATTCAAGTATTGCTTTGATAATAATGAAACCCGTAGATTGTGAAAAATTGTGCTAGGTAGGCTATCTGTTAGCAGTGTAATAGAAACGCAGTTGCAACGTTTTAAGCGAAAATTCAAGATGACGATATGGGTGGTACAAACACTGTCTCCCTGCAATTTAGCAACATGAGAATCTCCATTAGCAAAGCTCAAAAGCCAATCCTGATTTCCCAGCGTTTCTATGGCAATAACACTGCGTGGACAAATGCGCCAAACTCGTTGGCAAAGTTGATAAATCAAGCTTAACAATATGCTAATCAACAATAAAATCTTTACCTGCCAGTAAAACGATGCCAAAACTATACTTAAGCATGCAAGTAAATGCAGACTGATTAAAACGAGCATTAGTTTTTTAGAGGTTTGTATCGTAAGGATGTGTTTTTGCATAATCTTTAATCATTTTTATTATTGTGAGATATTTTTGTTCCACTTCATCTTGGCCCATTAGCCAAGCATAAATCTGCGGATCAGGTAAGTTCAATAAAGCAGTAAACTGTTTTTGTTGATTGGGCGTCAGCGTATCAAAACAGTGTTTAAAAAATGGAATTAACAGCAGATCTAGCTCCCACATGCCGCGACGGCAGGCCCAATACAAGCGTTTTTTTTCGATGTCTGACATGCATTACCTATTTTTTTCAATCATTCGAGGATTTTTTTAGGTTAGGCTTGGAAACAAAAAACAAAACCCAACATAAAGTTTAAAAATGATTCGTGTTAGGCTTCGCTTTGCTCAACCCAACCGCTAAGATCTAGTATAATAATCTCTTAATTGTTAAATTTTATACTATTCCCGGTGTTGCGCTTTGCTTCACACCGGCTACTGATAAAGCATAGATATTATCGCAAATTAATTAGAGGAATCATAGCACTCATGACTTGGGAAACCTTAGTAAAGCAAAGCCTAGCGCAAACTATTGTTGCAAAGCTAGACTTTAAGCAAAATTATTTTATTCCATTATCACATTGGCAAGCGATTAATTGTACTGGTGACAATGCCCAACAATTTTTGCAAGGCCAATTGACATGTGATGTCAAGCAAATCAATGCTCAGCAAGCTTCGCTCGCAGCCACTTGTAATCAAAAAGGCCGAGTTTTTAGTTTATTTTATCTTGGCTTTATGAATCAACAATATACTTTGATTTTGCCGCAAGCTAATGTTGAAAATAGCCTGCAAGAATTGCATCCATTCGCACAATTATCGCGTGCAAATCTTTCGGTAGCAGATGAGATAGTTGCTGGAATTTTAATTGATGCGAAGATAATAGCCAAAGAAAAGTATTCAGAAAAAAAATATATAATTCATGAAATTAATGGAGTTTTTTTAATTAATTTATCAACTGAAAAACCGCTTTATTTAGTCGTTGGCTCGAAGCATAAAGTTGCTGATTTTGTTGCCCATCTCGATAATAAAA
>JBCDIY010000255.1:0-2721 GCA_038748435.1 Pseudomonadota bacterium
TATGCAACGTGTGATTAATAAGGAAATCAGTATGGACGAAATAGATCATAGTCTTTTCGAAAAAGCTTTAACAACAGGTGATGTCCCCGCTCCTGAATTATTTATTCGAACCAGTGGTGAGCAACGAATTAGTAATTTTTATATTTGGCAGCTAGCTTATACAGAAATGTATTTTAGTAATAAATATTGGCCGGAATTTACTGAAAAAGATTTGCACGAAGCGATGCAGGCATATATGGATAGAGAGCGTCGTTTTGGTCTAACCAGCGAGCAGATAAAAGAACAACAAAGTTAATTTTCTTATGCTAACGGACACACTCATTAAACGCATTATAACTGCGCTAATTTTGGCTCCAATCATTATTGCACTTATATTTACAGCAAATCAATGGCAATTTGGTGGATTATTAGTACTTATTTTATTATTGGCGCAATGGGAATGGACTCGATTTATTTTGAAAGCTGATTACATACATTATAGGCGTGCAGTTTTTGTTAGTATGGCAGTAGTATTTTTTCTCTGCATCTATCTTATTTACTATATCGATCATCATGCTAATGTTAGCCGCATGATCGAAATAATCTTTTTCTCATTAGTGGCGATAATATGGCTGATCTGCCTGTTGTATGTGGTTTATTATCGTGGTGAAGCTTATGTCAGTCTACGCAATCCGGTATTAATGTTTTTCCTTGGAGTGATACTAATTGTTGCATTGTGGCTAGGTTTGAGCACATTGAGAGAAATGCAAAACGGTCGTTGGTGGGTCATGTATATTTTGTTAATTATATGGTCTGCAGATATCGGCGCCTATCTCACTGGTAAATGGTGGGGAAAGAAAAAGCTCGCACCCAAAGTAAGCCCAGGTAAAACTATATCTGGTTTTTGGGGAGGGATCGTTGTGAGTTTAATCATAGCCAGTGGATTTAGTCCGTTTCTTATTAGCGGTATAGATGATTTTTTATTGTTATTGGTTTTGACTTTAATTACAGTTTTATTTTCAATCTTAGGTGATTTGTTTGTCAGTATTCTTAAAAGACATCAAGGATTAAAAGACACAGGGGCTATTCTTCCAGGCCATGGCGGACTACTTGATAGAATTGATAGTGCATTAGCAGCAGTGCCAATTTTCACTTTAGGAATATTATTACTTAGGTTGACTTCATGATCATGTTTCTTTGGTCATTAATCGCATTTATCGTTGCCGTCAGTGTCATTATCGTCGTCCATGAATTTGGACATTTTATTGTCGCTAGGTTATGTAAAGTTAAGGTATTACGGTTTTCACTAGGTTTTGGTAAACCGTTGTTACGTTTTACTTCGAAAAAACAAACTGAATTTGTTGTTGCTGCGATTCCATTGGGTGGTTATGTGAAAATGCTTGATGAAAATGAAGCGCCAGTCGCAGTTCAAGAACAGCATTTGGCGTTTAATCGGCAATCATTAAGTAAACGTTTTGCAATTGTCTTAGCCGGGCCGATGTTCAATTTCATTTTTGCTATATTTGCTTATTGGCTAATGTTTATGGTCGGGATTACCTATATTGTGCCAAAGATTGGTGCAGTATTGCCAAATTCTATTGCTGCAAAAGCAGGAGTTACTGCCTCAAGTGTAATCACTAAAGTTAATCGAGTTAGTACGGATAGTTGGTATCAAGTGCGGTTAGAGTTATTAGCTGCATTAGGGAGTGATGCTTTACAACTGACAACCAAAAAAGATACGCAGTTAACCACGCACGTACTAAACATCAGGAATTGGCAATTACAAGGCAGACAACCACAGCCATTAAAATCTTTAGGCATTAAACCTTATTTCCCCAAAATTCCACCGGTAGTAGGCAAAGTTTTAAAAAATTCGCCTGGAGAAAAAGCCGGTATTAGACCTTATGATAAAATTTTGGCAGTGAATCAAGCACCAATTAATGATTGGAATGCATTACGACAGATTGTCAGCAAATCTCAAGGTAAAGCAGTGAATTTAACTATTTTGCGTCGAAATAAAAAAATTAATCTTACTGTTGTTCCTGCAATTAAAATCATTGCTGGCAAACCGCAAACACATTTGGGCATTGTGTCAAAACCTATACGATATCCGCAAAACTTATTGCTGGTCTCGCGCCTAAATCCTTTAGCAGCATTCGGTCAAGGTATGATGAAGACTTGGGAAATTTTTAAATTTACTTGGGTCATGCTATATAAAATGGTGACAGGTAAAGTCTCTGTGACACAAATTGCTGGTCCTGTCGGTATTGCCCAGGGGGCGGGTATAACAGCTAAATTGGGATTTAGTTATTTTCTAAGTTTTTTAGCGCTTATTAGTGTGAGTATCGGCATTATTAACCTCCTACCCGTGCCGGTACTTGATGGCGGACATATTTTATATTATTTTATCGAGTTGGTTCGCGGCAAGCCATTATCAATCAAAGCGCAACAAACAGGTATGAAAATTGGCTTGTTATTTTTAATTGGATTAACTTTATTAGCTTTTTATAATGATCTGATTCGAATTTTATCGTAAACTATACAGTCTGCAATTTTATTGCAGCGAGAGAAAGAATAAAGTATTAGATTTTTTAATAAGAATAACGAATTAAAATTAATTTTCAGGTTTTATGTGGTAAATAAACATATATTAATTGGATATAACCCGATTTTTGTTGTTTGCATATTTTTAAATTTATAGTTTTGCAAGCTAAATTGTCGAAAATATAGTAAATACCTAAA
>JBCDIY010000256.1:0-2721 GCA_038748435.1 Pseudomonadota bacterium
ACACCTTGCGTTTTGAACGTGGAGAACGAGTTAAAAGCCTACGTAAATATCTAAACTTATCTCGTCGTAAGATGACAGAAAAACATCAAAAGTTAAATTTAAATACAGCGAGCCTGCAAAATTGGGAAGATGGGCGCAATGGTGGCCTAACTGATGAAGGAGCACGCAAATTATCTCTAGTATTCCAAAAAGAAGGCTTGGATTGTCGACCGGAATGGTTATTGTATGGTGCTGGTCCGAATCCGATGAATCGCGTATCCGTTGCTGATCCTAATTGCCAAGCTTATCATGTAGAAAAAATCCATTATGAAGCAGCATTAATCGAAGAACTACAATTATTTCAAGCACATCAATCGAATGTAATCGATGCCATCGTGCAAAACCAAGCGATGGCACCGATTTTACATCAAGGCGATTTTATTGCCGGTGAGCGTTATTTTTTTGAAACGATAAACGAGTTAGTTGGCACGGCTTGTATTATCCAACTAGAAGATGGCACGAGACATATTGGACTCTTAAAATCTTCTGATAAAGCTGAGCATTATGGCTTAGAATGCATGAATTCAGAATTTAATCCAGAATATCAAACACTAAATGCGATCAAGCTCTTTTGTGCTGCACCAATATTATGGATACGTCGCAAAAAAGATTTTTTTCGTTATTAATTTAAGACATTATGGCCAGTTCCATTACGCGAAAGCTAGCAAGCCATGATTATTTATTGAACATTTTGTTGAAATAGGGTAGGGTGAGTTGCCTTAATTAATTATTTTTAGGAAAAATACCATGTTAAATTCACTCTTATCATCCACCTCAAATCTATTCTCCAACAAAAAGTCTCTTTCTTCTAGAGAAATAGAAATAGCCGAAATTTATAGACAATGTTCATTTCATTTAATTCATTTATTGGAAAGCATTGAACTTGAATCTAAAGAATTTGCAGCATTAGTTAATCAAGCTATAGAAAATGCTAAAAAAGTTGAAGGCTCTAATGTTATTTCTATAAATTCTTTTCAACTTCAAAGTCCTGAAAATTTCAACCTAAAAAATGAAGTCAGTAAAATTCTCTTTGAAACTGAATCGAAAATATATAGATCTAAGTTCAAAGCACATTTCTTAATATTACTTATACTAGAGATGATTAAATTTTGTGATAAAAATCATGCTGGCAATAATGGATCTAAAAAAGAAAATTTAACTCAATTACATAATGGCTTTTTAATCCCTAACAGTAAGTTTGAAAATTTATTTGGCTTTTGCAATCAAATCAATTATACCGATATAGATAACTTTTTAACTCAATTTCAAACTATAATTAGTGCAGCAGAACAGCAAGAAATGGAAGAAAAAGTAGTTGCGCAATTTACTAATTACTAAGTAAGGCCCTTAGCCCCAATATCCTTACGAAAGTGGGCTTTGTCAAAATTAACAATTTGAGTTAATTCATACGCACGATCTTGGGCTTGCTTTAAAGTATTGCCTAAAGCGGTTAGGCAAAGCACACGCCCCCCTGAAGTAACTACATTTTCTCCATCGAGTTTACTGCCAGCATGAAATACTTTTAAATCTGTATCTTTAGGTAGATCATTTAATCCATTGATAGCGACACCTTTGGGGTATTCATTAGGATAACCATCAGAAGACATTACTACCCCTAAAGCGTAATCATTATGCCACTCAGGCCGTGGTGAAGCAGTCAGTTGTTTACCTAATGCGGCGATGCATAATTCGATCAAATCACTTTTTAAGCGCATCATCAATACTTGAGTTTCCGGATCGCCAAGCCGGCAATTAAATTCTAAAACTTTCACGCGCCCCTGCGGCGTAATCATTAACCCAGCATAGAGAAATCCAATGTAAGGCCGACCTTCACGTGCAAGTCCAATCAGTGTAGGCTCGATAATTTGACGTTGAATTTTATTTTGTAAAATCGGGTTCATAATCGGTGCAGGCGAATAAGCTCCCATGCCGCCGGTATTCGGGCCGGTGTCGCCATCATTAAGAGCTTTATGATCTTGTGAGGTTGCAAGAGTATGATAACGCTTACCATCGGTAATGATGATAAAACTAACTTCTTGCCCTTGTAGAAATTCTTCTATAACTAATTTTTGTCCGGCATTGCCAAACTCGCCATTGGCAATATGCCGATCGATAGCTGCTAAGCCTTCTGCAACTGATTTAACGATAGTGACACCTTTCCCCGCCGCTAAGCCATCGAGTTTAATCACTGCGGGCATCTCATGTCGAGAGATATAGTCTTTCGCGTTTTGTGGGTTTTCAAACAATGCGAAGTTTGCTGTTGGAATATTGTGGCGCAGCAAAAAAGATTTACAAAATGCTTTGGAGCTTTCGATTTCAGCCGCATATTTCGTTGGTCCGAAACAAGCGAGTTCATGGCGTTTAAAATAATCAACAATCCCATTGGCTAAAGGTTTTTCCGGGCCTACCAAAGTAAAATCAATGTGATTAGTTTTGACAAATTTAACTAATTGTTCAAAATCCAGACTATCGATATCGACATTTTCAACTTTATCTTCTAAAGCGGTACCGGCATTCCCTGGAGCAACATAAACTCGGGTAACATGGGAGGATTGCGCTGCCTTCCAAGCAAGTGCATGTTCACGACCACCATTTCCAATTATTAAAATATTCATTAGGATAACCTATTAAGTTGAGTGATTTAATTATATATAAATTTTTTTAACAATTTAATGATTTTTA
>JBCDIY010000257.1:0-2698 GCA_038748435.1 Pseudomonadota bacterium
CGATTCCGCTTTTGACACCTAAACTATTAAATAAATAAACCACATCTTCAGTAGCGACATTTCCTGTTGCGCCTTTAGCATAAGGGCAACCGCCTAATCCACTAACGGAACTGTCAAATTTATAAATGCCGGTTTGATAAGCCGTGTAAATGTTTGTTAAGGCTTGACCATAAGTATCGTGAAAATGTAGCGCTAGTTGTTTTGGCTTGATTATTTCTAATACTTTATCTAATATAGCTTGCACTTCGCCAGGGCCAGCAATGCCGATGGTATCACCCAGTGCAATTTCATCACAACCCATATCTAGCAAGACTTTTGTTAGTTGTGCCGTCTTTTCAATCGAGGTTTTACCTTCATACGGACAGCCAAAAACACAGGAAAGATAACCGCGAACAAATACTTTATGTTGCTTGGCCAACGTGATAACTTTTGCAAATCGGGTTAAGCTCTCGGCGATACTACAGTTAATATTTTTTTGACAAAATGTCTCGGAAACAGCGGTAAAAACCGCAATATGATTTACGCCCGCAGCTAAGGCATTTTGCATCCCACGTTCGTTAGGCACCAATGCGGAATAAGCAATATCGGGATGCTTTTGTATTTTCTGATAGATCATTTGGTTATCAGCCAGATTGGGAATTTTTTTCGATGAGACAAAACTGGTGACTTCAATGGCTTTTAGTCCGCTCGCAGACAGACGATCGATAAATTCGATTTTGGTGTCGCTAGAAATAGTCTGCTTTTCATTTTGTAAGCCGTCTCTTGGGCCGACTTCAAGAATTTCTACTTGCTTTGCCGCCATTATTTGGCTTCCTTTTCGGATTCAAATTCAATTAATTCCATGCCTTCTTCGACCATGTCGCCCACTTGATAAAAAATATTTTTAATTGCGCCATCTCTAGGGGCAATGATGGTATGCTGCATTTTCATCGCTTCTATGACCATTAAATTTTGTCCAGTTTCAACACTATCACCTACTTTAGTATATATCGCAGTGATTGTTCCTGGAAGAGGGGATTGCATCGCCTGCATCGCTTCGTCTTTTGGTTGGCCAGCAACTTTTAGTTCTGGAAAAATAGCCAAGCAGCGAAAATCACGATGATACAAATATAATCTTGCCTCTTTGTAATAATAACGTAACTGGTATTTTTGGCCGTTTAATTCTGCTTGCAAGTAATCGGCATCTAATGTGCCTTGAAGATGATAAATTTGATTGGCATCGATAATTTTAAATTGATTTTCGGCAAAAATAACGGGTAAAGTTTTTTTCTGATCTGCTATCTCAAGTGTGACATTTTGTGAGGGCACTAGATTAATCCGAAAATGATCGTAGGCAAACCAAGGCGAAGAACCATGGCTAGTATTAAATTGCGTTTCAGCACGTTGACGACAATAGAGCAAAAAGAATAACGTTGCCAATAGCCAAACTTCAATACTGGGTGATATGGCCTTAAAAGGCGAGTTATTGGTGATGAAATGTGTATTAATTTGTGCTTGTTGAAACGCTTGCGTTTGTAATAGTTGACTCAAATAATCCAAGTTATTTTTTATACCATTAATAGCGGTCAGATTGATGGCTTGGATTAATTTTTTTAATGCCAAGTCACGATTTTGAGCGTGAACAATGAGTTTGGCAATCATCGGATCGTAAAAAGAAGTAATGGTTGCATCTTTTGCAACACCGGTATCAATACGCACATTTTCATCTGCTTGCGGCCAATGTAAGCGTTCGATTTTTCCGGTTGCGGGTAAAAATTCGTTATCACAGTCTTCCGCATAAATTCGTGTTTCTATGGCGTGACCATGAATTTTAATTTGTTTTTGCTCAAGTTTAATTTTTTCACCTTGAGCAACTTGTAATTGTAATTCAACCAAATCCACACCAGTAATCATTTCAGTGATCGGGTGTTCCACTTGCAAACGTGTATTCATCTCCATGAAATAAAAATTTTGTTGCTTATCTAACAGAAATTCAATCGTACCTGCACCGACATAATCAATGGCTTTGGCAGCATCGATGGCAGCTTGAGTAATTTTTTCTCGCAGTGCTGTAGTCATGTGGGTTGCCGGCGCTTCTTCGATGATTTTTTGATAACGTCGCTGAATTGAGCAATCACGTTCAAATAAATGTAATACTTTGCCATGCATATCTGCCATGATTTGCACTTCGATATGTCGCGGCTCGTTTAAGTATTTTTCTAGGATGACGGTATCATCGCCAAAACTGGCTTTCGCTTCGCGTTGGGCTAAAGTTAATTGTTCATGAAATTGCGCTGAATCATTAACAATACGCATGCCTTTACCGCCACCACCAGCTGCAGCTTTGATTAAAACCGGATAACCGATTTTTTCTGCTTCATTTAATAAGTGCTCAATTGCTTGGTTTTGTTCTTGGTAGCCGGGTACGACTGGGACTTGATGTTTAGCCATGAAGCGTTTGGCTGCATCTTTTTGCCCCATGAGTTCAATTGCTTTGATAGGGGCGCCGACAAAGATTAGTTTTGCTTTGGCAACACGTGCTGCAAAGCTGGCATTCTCTGATAAGAAACCATAGCCGGGATGGATGGCATCGGCTTTTGTTTGCTTAGCTATCGCTAATATTTTTTCTTGATTTAAATAAGTTTCCAAGATATTACCTTCGCCGAGTGAATAAGCTTCATCAGCAGCTTGAATATGTAAGCTTTGGTGATCATTTTCA
>JBCDIY010000258.1:0-2672 GCA_038748435.1 Pseudomonadota bacterium
ATTTGTTCTTGTCATTCCGGAATTTTTTGCCACTAGGGCGTCGTCCTCTGGCTTGACCAGAGGAAGGGCAAAAAATGTCCGGAATCCAGGTCAGTGCCAGGGATGGATTGTACGAAAAAACTCATGTTTTCGTAATTTCTCCTGGATCCCCGCCTTCGCGGGGATGACAAGTCCGATTTATGCAACAACGCCTTTGGAAAAAAGAGGGGAATTTTGCAATGATTTACGTAACAAAACTGACTATGCAGGATGGCAGTAACTATTCACCTAAGCTCTGTAGGTTAAAAACTTGGAAAAATGCTAAAATCATTCGTAGTACAAAAAAATTTATTTGAGGTTTCATTATGGCAATCGAACTCGCACAAAGAGTACAAAATATCAAACCCTCACCAACCCTCGCGTTATCGGCAAAAGCTAAAGCAATGATTCAAGCCGGTGAAGATGTTATTAATATGGGTGTCGGTGAACCAGATTTTGATACCCCCAAGCACATTAAAACCAAAGCGATTGCTGCAATTGAGGCAGGATTTACCAAATATACCGCTGTTCCGGGTATTCCTGAATTACGCCAAGCCGTGGTGGATAAATTTAAACATGAAAATCAACTTGACTATGCGACGGATCAAACAGTTGTCGCAACCGGCGGCAAACAAATCATTTACAATTTAATGCAAGCCTTACTAAATCCGGGTGATGAAGTGATTGTTCCCGCACCTTATTGGGTGTCTTACCCCGATATGGTTAGACTTGCCGAAGCTACGCCAGTCATCGTGAATGCTAACATTAAACAACGCTTTAAAATCAATGCAGAACAATTAGCTAAAGCGATTAGTAATAAAACCCGTTTGTTTATCATTAACAGCCCTGCTAATCCCACCGGCATGGCATATACGCAAACGGAGTTAAAAGATCTAGCACAAGTATTATTACAACATCCTGAAATCGTTATTTTGACCGATGATATTTACGAACATATTCTTTGGTCACAAGATTTTATTAATATCGTCAATGCTGCACCTGAATTAATCGACAGGACTATTGTATTAAACGGCGTATCCAAAGCCTATGCCATGACTGGCTGGCGTATCGGTTACGCTGCAGGGCCGAAAGCGATAATTACCGCAATGGCAAAAATTCAATCGCAAAGTACTTCTAATGCGTGTTCAATTGCACAAAAAGCAGCACTAGAAGCCCTGACTGGCGATCAAAGTGAACGCGAAACGATGCGTCAAGCATTTAAGGAGCGCCATGATGTGGCACAACATCACTTGTGTCAAATTCCCGGCATTCATTGTTTAGCTGCTGACGGTACGTTTTATTTATTTCCAGATATTTCGGAAATTATTCAAGCCAATGAAAAGTTCAAAGATGACACTGATTTTGCCGATCAATTGCTGCATCAAACTGGGGTCGCTGTGGTCCCCGGTACAGCATTTGGCAGCCCCGGACATTTACGTTTATCTACCGCATTGTCATTAGAAAGTATTGAAGCTGCGATCGGCCGGATTCGACATTTTGTGGCGGGATAAACAAACTGTCTTCTACGCGGAGATAGTATTGTTGTATGATTCTAAAGTCATATCTATACAATAGAAAAATCCCTCTTGCCCTCTTTTTCAATATGTTAATTTAACAGCAACAAACATTCTTAGGAGATCCCAATAATGGTTGCTCCTCTGCTGGTGTTTCGCTTCTTGAAAACAAAATACATGACAAGTTAGATAAAGATGGCAATTTTTTCCAATTATCGGAAATTACATCAAGACCTTTAGTCAAGCTCATTGGTTTTGCATTAATTTCGTTTTGTACTAATTTTAGCATGTCAGAATCTTTAGCTTCGTATTTTTGGATCTGCAACAACAATTCTTTAATTTTAACTAAATCTTTAATTGAAAATGTTTTAACTAACTCAGTATCAAATAAGTTAATTAACTTTTCAATATGCTTAAAAAATTCATTACTTTTAACATTGCTTGTTTTTTCACTTTCAGAATTATGCTTTACTAACACAGCCCTTGCAGATAACAGCTCAATAAATTTGCTTGCTGGAATTTGGATTTCTGTTGTTGTGTTTTCACTAGCAAATTGTGAAATTTTCGTATTTATTGAAGCTTTAATTGCATCGCTCATTGCATTAGGTAAATCTCCAGCGCTGGCAATAAGAATAATTAAATGGCCTAAAGGTATCGCTTCAAAATCAATATTACTGACGTCTAAATCTAACGCTTTTTCAATATTAATATAAGCACTGAGATTACAGTTATTTATCCAGTGAGCTATATTTGCAAGAATTTTTTCTTGGCGATGCTTTTCTTTTGTTTCTTTACAACCAAAAAATCCATCATATATAGTTAACAACCAATTTAATGCTGGCATCAAGGCATAATTATTAAATAATTCGCTAATGATAATTGCAAAGGAAATTAAAATTGGCTTGGTAAACTTTAACAAAAATAGGTCTGCAAAACATTGTTTCATATCCGTCAGAGCATGTTCGCCACAAAAAAAAGTGACATAAGTTGCTAGCATTTCATCAAGTAATTCGATTAATGTTGCAGCCGAATAATACCCCAAGATAGGTGCTAACACAAGATTAGTCCAAAAGAAAACACGATTAAAACTAAACAATTTACCTGGTTTAGATGAGGTAAATGCCAGAGGTAATCGATGCC
>JBCDIY010000259.1:0-2630 GCA_038748435.1 Pseudomonadota bacterium
CAAAAAAATTGATGTTTTGGTAAATAATGCAGGTATTGCAATAAAAGGTACTGCAGATATCAAAACCGAGGATTTTGAAAAAATCATTAAGATAAATTTATTAGGGGCTTTTTATGTCATGCATGAAGTGGTTCCGTATATGAAGCAACAAAGATCTGGCCATATTATTAATATGGCGTCTACTGCAGCCAAAGATGCCCGAGCAAACTTAGGTGCTTATGCAGCTTCGAAGTTTGGTCTTGCTGGATATAGTGATGCTCTATTTAAAGAATTAGCGGATTTTAACATTGATGTGAGTACATTATGTCCCGGCATGGTGGCAACTGAAATGTCAGATGGTTCACCAATTCCAGATACTGAAAAAATTCAACCTGAAGATATTGCTGAATCAATAGAGTATATCTTAAAGCTTTCACAACATGCGATAGTGAAGGAAATTGTTATAAAATGTAGAAAAAAAATTTGAGGTGACGATGCAAAACTTAACTAGGTCAAAAAATTTGAAAACTTTGATTTCATCGGGTTTAACTATTGCTCCCGGTGTTTATGATGGTATGTCAAGCCTGTTAGCAAATAAAGCAAATTTTAAAGCGATCTATGCCAGTGGTGGTGCAATTGCTCGTAGCACGGGTCGGCCGGATATAGGATTGCTTAGTTTAACTGAAGTAGTGCAACGAGTCAGAGAAATCGTCGCTGTAAGTAACGTTCCAGTGATTGCTGATGCAGACACAGGTTTTGGTAATGAACTGAATGTACAACGCACTGTGCATGAATTTGAAAATGCCGGTGTAGCTGCGATTCATATTGAAGATCAAACGTTTCCTAAACGTTGTGGTCACCTTAATAATAAAACATTAATTGCGACAGAAGAAATGTGTAAAAAAATCTTAGTCGCTAGTAAAAGTAGAACGCAAGAAGATTTTTTAATTATTGCCAGAACCGATGCTATCGCTGTTGAGGGGTTCTCCGCAGCAATTGATCGTGCTAAAGCTTACGCAGAAGTCGGTGCGGATATGATATTCGTTGAAGCTCCAGAATCTGTTGCGCAAGTTGAACAAATTGCCCAGCAAATATCAAAGCCAAAGTTAATTAATATGTTTTATGGCGGAAAAACACCTTTGATCCCTGCAAGCGATTTAGCTGCAATGGGATATCGAGTTGCCATTATCCCCTCAGATCTACAACGAGCGACCATTCATGCAGTTGAAAAAACTTTAAATGCAATTGCTAAAAAAGGCGATAGTAGCGAGATTGCAGACCAACTAGCAACTTTCAACGCTAGAGAAGTAATTGTAAGAACTAAAGCTTATTTTGAAGATATCAAAACAATGGTGGGAGATGGTAAATAAAAATAGCAAAGTAGCCTGTATTTCGCTATGCTCATACGGGCTACCGTACTAATGGTTGTTGATAACTCGGATTTCTATAATGCACTACAAACTCAACAGCAAAAAACCACAATTGCTTTTTTTAATTTTACTCATTAGTTTTCCTTCGGTTGCAGCAGTGTTAATTACACCAGCATTACCGCATATCGGTGATTTTTTCCGTGTGTCAAATAGCTATGTGCAGCAGTTGGTAACTATTTTTGTTGTTGGTTATGCAGTTGGACAATTGCTATATTCTCCATTTGCTAATCGTTGGGGGCGCAAACCTGCTATATATATTGGTTTGAGTTTATATCTATTAAGCTGTTTAGTTTGTTTATTGGGAATTTATCTGCATGATTTGCAATTAGTTATTTGCGGACGTCTGTTTATGGCGCTTGGTTCAAGTGTGGGTATGATCATTAGTTTTACCATTATCAATGATTTTTATTCACCCCAAAAAGCCCGATCGATGGTAGGTTATACCGTATTGGCATATGCGTTTATGCCGGCTTTAGCCATTTTCATCGGTGGTATCATTACTTCGCATCTTTCTTGGATTGACTGTTTTTATTTTTATTTTTTTTATGGCCTTGTCATTTTTATCATTAGTATTTTTTTGCCTGAGACATTAAAAGAAAAAAATGTAAATGCCCTTAAAATAAATGATTTAATACGTGATTATCGTTCTGCGTTTAGTACTTGGCGAATTATTTTGTTTTCATTAATTTATGGCTTAATGACGTCATTTATTTATGTGCTTGCTAGTGGTGGGCCATTTATTGGTATCGATACCATCGGTTTATCACCAGCACTTTATGGCATGTGGTTAATTATTCCTTATTGCGGTCAATTTATTGGCTCTATTACGGCGGGAAAATTAACTAAACAGTTGTCTGTATATCAACTAATGGCATTAGGGTATGGCAGCACGATAATAGGTAGTGTATTTATGTTCATAAGTTTTTTATCTGGCTGGGTAACCACCTTTAGTTTTATGTTTGCCATTTTTTTTATTATGCTCGGTTTGCCTATGGTTTACAGTAGCAGCTCAGTTATGGCTTTATTCGATTATCAGGATAAAGCCACAGGTTCTGCCGTTATGACTTTTATCACCATGTCAATCACACTTATGGCAACGTTTATTTTTACGTTATTACCGAATGATGATCCTATAATGATGCCAGGATTATTCGTCGTAACTTTAGTTGTAGCTACGCTTGCTTTTATTGTTGCGAAATACCAATTTATTGATTATTAATA
>JBCDIY010000260.1:0-2622 GCA_038748435.1 Pseudomonadota bacterium
CGGGGCAAATGCTTGCAGGTGAAATACCCGCTGCATTTGCTAGATTTTGGCAAGAAGCTTCGGCAGATCATTTTTAAAAGGAGATAATAAATGTCTTTACAAACTGTTAATCCAGCAACCGGTCAAGTGATTAAAACCTATGAAGAAATGACTGAGAAAGAGGCTTTTCAAATCATTGACCAGACGCAACAAGCCTTTTTAAAATGGCGCAATGTTGCTATCGCAGAACGTGCGAAAATTTTGCATAAAGTCGCTGATTTATTAAAACGTAACAAAAATAAATACGCTGAAATAATTACTTCTGAAATGGGCAAGCCAATCACGCCAGCAGTAGCTGAAATAGAAAAATGCGCTTGGGTGTGTCAACACTATGCAGAGAATGCAGCAAACTATTTAGAGCCACGCGTAATTACAACTGAGATGCAAAAGTCCTATGTTAGTTACGAGCCTTTAGGTATTATCTTTGCCATCATGCCGTGGAACTTTCCTTTTTGGCAAGTATTTCGTTTTGCTGCGCCGACATTGATGGCAGGCAATGCTGCATTGTTAAAACATGCACCCATCTCAACGGGTGCTGCATTAATGATAGAACAATTATTACATGAAGCCGGATTGCCAGAAAATTTATTTCGTACGTTAGTACTCTCCAATGAAGTCGCAGAAAAAGTGATTGCCAATCGATTGGTCAAAGCAGTGACGATCACTGGCAGTGGCCGAGCAGGCAGCATCGTTGGTAAAACTTCAGCAAAACATTTAAAAAGGGTTGTGTTGGAATTGGGAGGTAGTGATCCATATTTGATTTTGGCCGATGCTGATTTAGAAGAAGCTGCAGAAACATGTGTGAAATCTCGAATGAACAATAGTGGGCAAGTTTGCATTTCTGCTAAGCGCTTAATTCCTGTTACTGAAGTACGTGATGAGTTTGAAGGATTAATTAAAGAAAAAATCAAAGCCTATAAAATGGGTGATCCACAAGATTCGCAGACCAATATGGGGCCGATGGCACGCAAGGATTTACGTGATGAAGTGCATCACCAAGTTTTAGAAAGTGTAAAAAAAGGTGCGAAGTTGGTCATGGGTGGTGAAATACCTGATAAAGATGGTTTTTATTATCCACCAACACTATTAACTAATGTAAAGCCAGGCATGCCTGCGTATGATGAAGAAATTTTTGGCCCAGTAATTTGTATTGTGGATACAAAAGATGAAGCGGATGCCATAAGAATTGCCAACGATACCCCATTTGGATTAGCTGCGGCAGTATTTACTCGCGATTTAGATCGCGGTGAAAAAATTGCTCGGCACCAAATTGAAGCAGGCTCTGTCGCAGTGAATACGTTTGTTGCCTCTGATCCGAGGTTACCATTCGGTGGTATTAAACAATCGGGCTATGGCCGCGAATTATCTAAAGAAGGCATTGTTTCATTCACCAATGTGAAAACAGTCAGCATAAAGTAGGTTGTTGCCAAGCCATTGTTGCGTAAATCAGTGCAATGCCATCTCATTTCCTCTTTTCTCAAAGACGTTGTCGTGTAAATTATTACAAAATTGTTCCCCTCTTTTTTCAAAAGAGGGGTTAGGGGAGATTTGTCAATCAGCAATGAGGTAGCCGGTGTGTAGCGCTAGCGAAACACCGGGTTATTGGGTTAAATTATAATTAAACATTCAATCCATAATGCTTCGCTTCAATCGCTAAATCCATTGGTAAATCAGCAGCGTGAGGCTTGAGTTCAAAATGCCAAAATTCTTTTTCATAAGGTGTAAAACCGTATTTTTGCATGATTGAAGCAAGCTTCATTCTATTGTCATATGCGATTTTACCGATATCTGCTGCCACTGCAGTATTATGTGAAACACTATCGAAGTAATCAAAACATGCGCCCATATCCAATAAGCTTCCAGAGTCTAATTCTGCTAAAGTTAAATCGATTGTATTACCAAAATTATGTCGTGATAACGGGTAACCGATATAACCAAGTTTGACTAATTGATTTTTTTCATAAGCAGGATAATGAATTTGTTTACGTTCTATCTCATAATTATTTTTAACTGGTTGAGAAAACCAATTAAAAAAATCATTGACAGCACGAACAGGACGATAACCATCGTATAAATATAAACTTAAATTTTGTTGAATTAATTCATTTTGTACTTGACATAACGCCAAGGCGGTTGGCTTAGTAAGTAAGCATAGATTAGCTGCGTTATGGTTATAACCATTGATGACTCTACCAATAAAATTTTCCGTAGTTGCATAAGCTAATTTACCTTTGATAGGGTAACTACAACGAATTTCACTGAGAGCAATCACATCGATAAGTATGGATGCAGAATTCTTATGTAGGTGCATGCTATGACCTCAACAAAACTTAATTTTCATAGTTTAGTATAAAAAAAATTGGCGTACAATTTCAATTAGTCAATTTTTCGGCAATGCAACTTAATGATTTTTTATGTTTTTTGCTAACTATTGCATTTAACTGATTTTGGTGATTATAATAAGGACTCTGCTAATATTTGCGATTAATGGAAAATAATAAAATCTAAGTTTTCTATCATTAGTGTACGAGCAAACATAAAAATTCTAATTATATTCCGCAATAAACACACGAATTAACAGAC
>JBCDIY010000261.1:0-2611 GCA_038748435.1 Pseudomonadota bacterium
AACCCAACCTATACCCAAAGATAGTTTATTGACTTATAACGTTATCTGTTAAGCAATACCAAGTATCTTAAAAGTGTTTATTGCAGTTATTTTACACGAATTTTCCTATAAATCCTAACCGAACAAGCAGCCCAAGTCATGGGGTAAACGTTTTCATGCAGTAATTCAAAGTGTTCCAGGCTTAATTTTTTGGAAGTGATAATGACTCGGGTTTGCGGTTTTAATCGATTTAAGCAATTTTCCAACGCAATTTTGCTGTCAGCAAAAAACCCCGTGGCATTAATAAAAACAATATCGGCATCGCTAACATCTGCTGTTAAAAAATCCCTATTTAAAAATTTAATCTGTGCCGAATTTCCAAGCAGGGATGGATGTTGCATTTTGAGCTGGTTAAATTCCTGCAATTTGGTGTTACTGTTGTGATAAAGTGAAGGTAAAATTTCGATACCAACGCAGCGTTTAAATGGATAAAAAACTGCTGCCGTCAATACTAAATGGCCGGTGCCGGCACCTAAATCGTAAAAAACATCTCCAGCTTTAGGTTTTATTATATTTAGCAATCTTCTGAAACTGGCAACCAATGTTTCACCATAAACCAGGGTACAATCGTCGGTAATTTTATTAGCACGATCTTGTTTGGATAATTCATAACCATCATTGTGTCGATAAAGTTGTTGTAGTAAATAAAGCTGCTTTTTATTTGTATTTAAAAATTTGAATCGAAGCGATTGCCAAAAGCTTAGCAATTTTGCGTGTAGATATTGATACATGGAGTTCCATAAATAACAACAAAATGCGATATAATCTCTATTATACAGCAAACGTGAAATATGTAGGTTGGGTTGAGCGCAGCGGAACCATTGGAAAATGGCTGATATATTGTTCACCAGTATTAAAACACTGGCTACGCCACTGGAATGACAGTATTCGTAACCGGTGTGCAGCGCAGCGCAACACCGGGCTTTGAACTAAATAAACAAAGGTTAGAAAAATGAAATTTAACCATAACGGACTATATACCATCGCACAAATTCGTGACTATGAAAACCAAGCGATTCAACAACACGCAATCCCAGAATATAATTTAATGCAACGTGCTGCTGCCGGTGCAGTAGCTGTGATCAAACAACGCTACCCGGATGCGAAAAATTTCCTCACTATTTGTGGTGGTGGCAACAACGGGGGGGATGGATATACGGTTGCGCGTTTACTCAAACGTAACGGTAATAAAGTTGCTGCCGTTGCGGTAAGTGATCCGGCGAAAATCAAAGGCGCAGCAGAAAAAGCATTAAAAGACTTTCAAGCGGCTAAACTGTCCCTACATCAACAAATCACGCCAGAGTTATTAGCGAATGCAGATTTAATCATCGATGCCATACTTGGCATTGGTATGCAAGGGCAAGTACGTGAGCCATTGCAGCAAATCATCAACTTAATCAACCAAAGTCAAACGCCGGTGATTGCTATCGATGTTCCCTCAGGTATTAATGCTGAAACTGGTGCGTTATGCGGCACAGCAGTTAAAGCAGACGCCACAGTAACGATGATTCGTTTAAAACAAGGCTTATTTACCGGGGATGCGCCAGATTATTGTGGTGAAATGATTTTAGCGGATTTAGATTTTCACCAAGAGTGGATTAAACCTAGCGGACGATTAATCCAATCGAAAACTTATCAGCAATATTTAAAACCACGGCAACGCACAGCGAATAAAGGCCATTATGGACATGTATTAATTATCGGTGGTGATTATGGCATGCCAGGTTCGGTTTGCTTAGCGGCAAGTGCGGCTTATCGTGTCGGTTGTGGTTTGGTAACCGTAGCCACCCGACCAGAAAATGCATTGTTGCCACCGCAAGCGCATGCAGAGATCATGGCTGTAGGAATACGTAGCCATAACGATTTAGATGAAATCATGCAACGCGTCAATGTCATTGCGATTGGCCCAGGATTAGGCCGCAGCGATTGGGCCCAGCAATTACTCAAACATGTCTTAAACAAAAGTGATAAACCACTTATTTTAGATGCTGATGCGCTAAATCTACTCGCAGAAAATCCAATGCAAAAAGATCACTGGATTTTAACGCCACATCCAGGTGAAGCTGGACGATTACTTGGAAGTAATAGCAAAATAGTGCAACAAGATCGATTTAGTGTGGCGCAGAGTTTACTGAAAAAATATCATGGAACGATAGTCTTAAAAGGTGCGGGTACTATCGTTCAAAGTGACACTGAACATTATCATTTATGCCCACTCGGTAATCCGGGTATGGCTGTGGGTGGCATGGGCGATGCTTTAACAGGCATTATTGCCGGTTTGGCCGCGCAACGTATGCCTAATAATATTGCAGCAGAACTTGGCGTCTATCTACATGCCAAAGCGGGTGATAGGGCAGCACGCAAACATGGTGAACGCGGCTTGCTCGCGAGTGATTTGATCGCAGAGTTGCAAGGCTTGGTGAATTAAGCAGTGATTCTACGGCTAAAAAAGCTTTGATTGATATCAAAAAGGAGATACTTATTATCGAGATGGCTGCAATTTATTTGTGGCTGGCATTTTTATTTTATTGTAAACGTCGATTTAAAAAATAGATAAAAACAATAATTAGTA
>JBCDIY010000262.1:0-2600 GCA_038748435.1 Pseudomonadota bacterium
AATAAAAATACCCTTAACTAATTGTATTGCGTTTCGCTATTGCTCAGCCCAAGCTACAAAATTCAATTTTTGGAAATTCCTGGTTAAAATTTTGGAATGACAGGTCATTTTTATTGACGCTTAAGTAGAAAATTTTTACAATTTACTTTAACTACGCTAACTTACTGTATTTTTGAGGAGAATAAAAAACGTGAATACGGTCAAAACCTTGATTAACAAACTTGAGTTAATTCCACATCCGGAAGGTGGATATTATAAACAAACCTTTATTTCAGATATCTCAGTTCAACTCGATGACAAACGAACAAGAAAAATTAATACAGCAATTTATTACTTACTCGAGAGCGATGATTTCTCTTGTTGGCATCGGCTGAAATCAAATGAAATTTGGCATTATTATAGTGGCAGTAGTTTAACCATTTATGAAATTAATGCCAGGGGTGAACTATCACATATCCTGCTTGGCAATCCGATGCAACATGAAGGTGCATTACCACAACATATTATTTGGCCCAATACCTGGTTTGCTGCCAGAGTAAACCAGCTAAATACTTTTTCACTGGTGGGTTGTACGGTTTCTCCTGGATTCGATTTCGCAGATTTTACTATCGGTTCTAAAGAAGAGATGCTAGCACAATTCCCCAAGCATGAAAAAACTATCTGTCAATTATCTAGGGCCCTCAAAAAAGTTTAAACTGTTTGCAGTGCTTTTATGCTGATAAATGTTCCTTTCCTAGGTTGGATAGCAAATTGTCTAGATGCAAATACTTTAGCGATAAAAGAAAATATTGCCACACTAACCCATTGGATTCGCGCACCCTGCTTAGGTGTATTACCCTTTCAACCAAAACCAAATAAATCAATTAATCAAATCGATCTCGCATTAATTTTACGACAATTACATAAATTAGCACTAAATTGAATACATTATCAGCTGATTTGACCTACTTGAAAAGGAATTCCTAACTTTTGACCTATGACTTTATTAACTAATGGCCAGTGTATAAAATCCTTATGTTCTGCTAGTGCAGTATCAATAACTTTATCTACTGGAATTAAATCTTCGCTATAATAAGCTGCCTCACTCGGATTTTCATGGTGTGCTTCAACATAAATTCTGCCATCACGCCAACCGGCTTTTACTGGATAGTAGATAATATTAACCTGCGTTCCCCGTTTTACTTTACTAAATAGATCTTCTACATCACGATTATACATACGAATACATCCAGCACTGACAGGTAAGCCAATAGTAAGAGGATTATTAGTTCCATGAATTAAATAGCCATTCATCGCTAAATAAATTGCATACGACCCTAAAGGATTCTCTGGGCCTGGAGGAATTGTCCTGACTGATTCTTTACCCATTTTTTTCGTTCTAATCGCTCGAATATCTGCAGGAATCCACCAGGTAGGATCCTTTTTCTTACGATAGACATAAGTTTTTGCAATTGGCGTGCGCCAGCCTTTTCTACCTAAGGATACCGGATAGGTTGATACCGTACCGTCTTTAGAAAAATAATATAAGCGTAATTCAGCAACGTTAATGACAATACCATGACGATAAGGCTTAGGAGGTAAAACGTATTCTTTCGGCAAAATGATAGTTTCTCCTGGGAACAAGAAATTAGCCTTTGGATTTGCTTGTTTAACTTCACTATAGCCTAGGTCATATCGCCGCGCGATCGAACTTATGCTGTCAGAAAATCCTACTCTGGTTTTATAAACTTTACCGATAACATCTTGCCCCGAAGTTAGCTTATAAGTATGTTTATGCGCAATATCCTTTGATATAGCAGGATACTTGGCAGTCTGCAAGGTAGCACAAGCCGATAACATAAACGGCAATACAAATATCAATATATAAGCAAAAAATCTAGGGCGCATGGTTATTCCTCTTACATTTTCTTTATCAAGGCATAAGGTTTATATTTTTACATCTGGTTCATATTTATACCAGAAATAAAAGCGAATATGCAAGATATCTGCATTTAGAACAGCAATTTTTTGCAATCTAGCTTGGTATTAAAAGTATACAATTTTCAATTGGCACATGAACTTTGGCTAATATAAACCACAATGACAATTTTAGTTAACGCTCATGAGATTGCAAACTCAACTATGATTGGTTTCTTTAATAAAATATGTGAACATGATTGAAATTAACGAAATAATAATAAAACTTCCAATAATAATTGCCGCAGCATAAGAGAAACTTTGCTGCAACATTTGGATAACTGATTTCGCTATTTGCGGTTGCAAAAATTGTTTCATAGTCACAATTTTATCGACCCCTGTTGAGGCTAACAATAATTTCTTTTCTAACATTGAATTAAAATTAACATTCAAACTTTGTAACTTTGCTGCCATGTAGTAAGGTGACACGACATTAATTAAAGACCCAGCGAAAACCGCACCGATTGAACCACCACTGAATAACATGGCATATAAAATTCCACTCGCCATACCACGTCGATTTTCTGGTGCTAATTTTAAGGTGACGTTTAATAGTGCCGGAAATCCAATCCCCGTACCTACACCAAAAAAGAGTAACGCAATGATTGCACCTATTTCTGTAAACTCGGTTAATACATAAAGAA
>JBCDIY010000263.1:0-2574 GCA_038748435.1 Pseudomonadota bacterium
GTTGGACGCATAGTTTTGGAGTTTCCTCATGCTTTGTTAAAATAGGTCTGTTGATAATTCTTACTATTCCAGATTACCAATAAATCGTAACAATTTCCATGAGTGTTGGCAATTTTATAAGCAAAAATTCAACTAATGTTATGATAAGCTAATTTTAGTATTTAGAGGTACTTATGCATCATCACTCACATAGTCATGAGCCGAGCAACGGTGCGAATGGTTTTAATCTAGCTTTTGCTTTGGCAGTTGGATTAAATTTAGCATTTACTCTAATTGAAGCGATTTACGCAACATTAGCAAATTCCATGAGTTTATTGGCGGATGCAGGACATAATTTGGGTGATGTATTGGGATTGACTTTGGCTTGGGGGGCGGCATTGTTAGTTAACCGTCGTGCAACAAGAAGATATAGCTATGGATTAAAACGTACCACCATTTTAGCTGCGATTACCAATGCATTAATATTAGTAGCAACGTCGGCTATTATTGCTTATGAGTCGATTTATAAATTGCTTTACCCAGCTAATTTAAATGAAATGATTGTCATTATTGTTGCTTTGATAGGCATTCTAATCAATGGTAGTACGGCGTTGTTGTTTATGCGTGGACATAAAGAAGATTTAAATATTAAAGGGGCGTTTTTACATTTAGCTTATGATGCGTTAATTTCTTTTGGTGTAGTGATCGGTGGTATTATTATTTTGTTGACCGGTTGGGTACGTTTAGATCCAATCATTGGTTTGATGATCGTGGTAACCATTTTGCTCGGGACTTGGGGATTATTACGCGATTCAGTCAATCTTCTATTGGATGCAGTACCGGATAATATCGAGTTAGATAAAGTCGCTAAATATTTAAGCGATATTGAGGGAGTCAGTGAAGTACATGATCTACATATTTGGGGGTTAAGCACAAATGAAATCGCACTGACTGCGCATTTGATCATGCCAGAAATGGAATTGAATGATAACCACTATAAAAATATAAATCACGATTTGAAAGAACATTTTCGTATTACTCATGTCACGTTACAAATAGAACGTGGTAATAGCGAAGAGCCTTGTGAATTTGCCAAAACATGTTGAAAAAAATGAAAAAAGAAGTTGAATTACTAGTAGCCCAGGCAGTTAAAAAATTACCAGATAGTTTACAAACGTCTACCTGTGAGCAAGTGACAGCGTATTTAACTAAGCTTGATGAGCAAGCGATTCAATATCCTGATGAAAAAGCATTTTATGAAAATTTAGTTCATGCATTTGCACTTAGCCAGTTTCTTGTTGTCAATGCAGATAAGTACCCACAATTTTTAGTGCATTTATATTTATCGAAAAGATTATTTATTTCCGCTACCAAAGTAGATTATGCAGCTGATTTTAGAGGTGCATTGCATCCACAAGATGATGAAGCGATTATTATGCGCAAGCTGCGAGAATTGCGAACTAAAATTTTTATGCGAATTTGTATGCGAGACATTTTAGGTCTGGCAGACCTGCAAGAGACAGTCACTGACTTATCAAACTTTGCTGATGTTTGTATCGATGCAACGACGCAATGGTTGTATCAGAAATTAGCAGATGAGTATGGTTATCCGACCAATGATAGAAATCTTAAGCAGGAATTATTAGTGATTGCAGTGGGCAAGTTGGGAATGTCTGAACTGAATTTTTCTTCTGACGTCGATTTGGTTTTTTGTTATCCTTCTTTAGGTATGACCAATGGTGACAATGCGATTTCCAATGAAAGATTTTTTACGCTATTAGTGCAGCGGTTAGTCCAAGTTTTAAGTGCAAATACCGAATATGGGTTTGTATTTCGAGTGGATTTGCGCTTGCGCCCCTATGGAACTCAAGGTACGTTGGTGTTAACTTTTGATGCGTTACAAAAATATTATCGTGATGCTGGCAGAGATTGGGAACGTTTTGCATTGGCAAAAGCACGAGTCATTTCAGGAGAATTTCGTCGCGAAGATTTATTAAAAATTATTTACGAATTTGTCTATCGGCCCTATTTAGATTTCAGTGTGATTGAAGCATTAGCCAATATGCAAGTTATGATTCATCGGGAGATTATTGCTCATAATGATGATATTAAACGCGGTATTGGAGGTATTCGTGAAATCGAATTTATTGTTCAAGTGTTTCAATTAATCCATGGTGGAAAATATGCATGGCTTAAAGATACTAGTTTGTTAGCCATGTTGCCAAAATTTTCACAATATAATTTACTTACTGCTAAGGTAGTAGCCTATATACTTAAAGCCTATAAATTTTTACGTACCATTGAACATCGCTTGCAACAATACCGTGACCAACAAACGCAATTGTTGCCAAAAGAAGAAGTTGACCAAACCCGATTAGCTTTTGCTTTAAATTATTCAAGCTACGATGATTTTTTAGTTGAACTCAAAACTATACGTAAAAAGGTACACGCACATTTTGATAATGTCATCATGCTCCCAACCAAAGCACCTGAAACTGCCATTGTAACGAGTGATGATAGCTTTATTAAAGCGTTTTTAGAAAAGAGAGATGAGCAATTAGCACAAGATCTTTTAGTTTCTTTAGGTTATCAGCA
>JBCDIY010000264.1:0-2560 GCA_038748435.1 Pseudomonadota bacterium
ATGTTGCAAGAGATAGTCGCATGAAGCTATTAAAACAAAAGCGCTCGTTAAGAAAGACACTAACGTTGCATGCCCAAGCATTTAAAGTGAGTTTGACGCGTTTGGTCCAGGCGCCGTTAGCGAGTATTTTAACTATCGGTGTTATCAGCATTGCGTTAGCTTTGCCAAGTTTATTTTTATTGTTGTTGAAAAATGCAAATGAGCTTAGTCATGGTTTAAATCAATCGTCGCAAATGACTTTGTATTTAAAAAAACAAGTTCAACCTAATCAAGTGCCAGCTTTTATTAACCAATTAAAAGCAGATCCAGAGATTTCCCAAGTAAAATATATTAGCCCACAACAAGGCTTAGTAGATTTTGCTGAACAATCTGGATATAAAAATATTTTGTCTGCCTTACCTTATAATCCATTACCAGCAGTAATCATTGTAACACCTTCGATCAATATCAATTCACCGCAATCGTTAAATAAATTGGTAAATCAATTGCGTCTTTTACCCGAAGTTGCCCAGGCAGAATTAGACGTACAATGGATTAGACGGCTCTATGCTATTTTGAAATTAGCTACGGTATTAGTGTGGTCATTAGGCTTATTACTCGCTTTAGCAGTATTGTTAATTATCGGTAATACCATTCGCTTAACTTTAAGGGAACGCTTAGAAGAGATTCGTATTAATAAATTATTCGGTGCGACTAATAGTTTTATTCGCAAACCTTTTCTTTATACCGGATTTTGTTTAGGGTTATTCGGCGCAGCCATTGCTGTTTTATTAGTTGAGCTGGTCATCCTGGGTTTGCAAAAACCGTTTGCACATTTGATGCAGTTGTACCAAAGTTATTTTCAATTGATTTATCCAACCGCTATCGATATAAGCTTTATCTGCTTGATTGGTGCAGCCCTAGGCGTTATCGGTGCCTGGCTAAGTATCCGCGCCGGCTTACGGCGTTTGTAAATATTTTATGTTCCGTGTAGGTTGGGTTGAGCGATAGCGAAGCCCAACATACCAAAAAATCTAAGTTTGAACGCGTGTGATGAGCTCAAGGAAATATTGTTAATGATATCTACAGACCTTGATTCTGCTACCGCTTAATGCAGGTTACAATTTCTTACTATATTTAATACTTTGATCGATATGCGATTGAATCATTTTTCGTGATGCAGAAGTGACGTTGGCTTCATCGGCAAATAAAGCCCATTTTGATACCGCTGATCTAACTTCATCTATTATCTCTATCGCTTGATTTTTTTTAATGTCAGCAACATCAGCGAGCTGCAATAAATGTTTTATAGTTGGATTTTTTCCTTCTCCCATTATCATCGTACAGTGTTCACCATTAGGCCCAGAGGAAAATGTTAAATCATATGCAGGTGAAACAGACCAATTACCTTTGCTATCCATTAAGAAGGAGAAGTTTTTTGCATGATCATCACGATTGTGGCTAAGTATGTTGAACACAGCTATTCTAAATTGCTTTTTGCATTCACGTATATCATGTGTTAAAAATAAGGTGGTTTTTATAATCATTTCATAATCAAGACTTGGTAATCGATGATCAGCGTGTAATAATCCACTAACTGTATGCATATGAATGGGTCTGGTTTTTATACGGTCAAAACGCTTTACACCAAAATATCCTTTATTTTTTTTGGAAGAAAATAATTTCGCTTTCGGTACATCAAGTTTGGCATCAACAGCCATGAGATGATAAGCATATTCAATATTTCCTATATCTTTAGGATCTAAAGAAGATCTAAATTTAATTATCCAATCTTCATTCTCAACACGCAGCATTATTTTAGGTCTGGCACCTGCAGATGAACCGTTGAGCCTTAAAAGTTCATCAACATAAATATCATTATCATTTTCTTCAAATTGTTTTATTTCGTTAGCAATTTCATCTAAATCAACATGAAATAATCTATTTTTTTTAGTTTGTTCTGGTTCATATTGAAGTGCACCCATACCACAGCTTCCTACCATGCAAAGACGATCAAGAGGGGAAAGTTTAGCAGAATTTAAGCCAAGATTGAGTAATTTACGATCAAGAAGTAATCTTCCCCAACCATCTGGTAGGCTATCGTTGAATACACCAAATAATCCATCAAAAATGCTATCATTTGCAATCACTACACCTGATTTTAATGGTAGTTTTAAAGGAGATAATTCAAGTCCAGTTTTTATAAATTCATAATCATATTCAAAAAAAATTTTACGATTTTCTAGGGCGAGTCTTCCGATTAGCAGTTTACTATCACCACCCGCAAAGTAAACATGAACCTGAGTGATATTTTCAAATTTCATTTTCTACCTCTTTTGCGGATTTTGACTTTTAACAGATCATCCAACGAAGCCAATTTTTCTAGTTTTTGTTCTGGAAATAAATTTTCAAATTCTTCTAAAGCATCTAAAATAACTGCTAGCTTCAGCAAAGACTTTAAAGAAATTTGGCCGCTGAGTTCAAATTTTTTTAGAGTGCCATAACTTACACCAGAACGTAACGCTAAGCTTTGTTGACTTAAATTTAGTGTCAATCGTTTTGCTCTTACCCGCTTGGCAAT
>JBCDIY010000265.1:0-2537 GCA_038748435.1 Pseudomonadota bacterium
CTGACTAATAAATTTAAATAAGCGTCCGGCCAATCAATTTTTTGCTAAAATTTGTTCAATTTTTTTGATAAATATTCTGCGACTGACATCACCAACGATACGATATTGGTTTAATTCGCTACTATTGACTGAAAAGAATACAATTGTTGGTGGTGCTATGACATTAAATTGTTGTGATAATGCTTTGTTTTGGGGTGAATTTGCAGTGATATTGGCACGTATGAGATAAAATTTGCTGAGTTTAGTCTGAACTTGGGGGTTAGCAAAAATTCTTCTGTCCATTTGCTTACAACTGACACACCAATCGGCATAAAAATCGAGTAAAACGAATTTTTGTTGCTTTTTAGCGATTTTTAATTGCTGATTAAGCTCTTTTGGCGATTTTATGATATGAAAACGTTTTTCCATTGCGAGTGTTTTATTACTATTGAGATAAAGTGGTTTTCCTAGCATTGCGCTGATAAAGAGATAGAAGGCAATAATGCTTAAAAGTAGTATCATCACCATGGGTATGAGCTTCATTTTTTGGCTATTTTTTTTGATTAACCAAGCGCTAAAGAGCGCCAAAATTCCCGCTAAAGTGTTAATGATAGATGTAGGCAACACTCTTTGACTTATCCAAATGGCCATCGCCAACATGGCAATGCCAAAAAGCTTTTTGATCATCTCCATCCACATTCCAGTTTTAGGTAAGAGTGATCCCAAAGAAGTGCCGATGATAAGTAAAGGCACGCCCATACCGAAGCTCATCACAAATAATGCGCTGCCACCGAGCAAACTATTCCCAGTATGGGCGATATAAGTTAACGCACCGACTAACGGTGGGGTAACACAAGGTGAAACCACTAACATCGCCAAAAACCCCATTAGTGCAACTCCAATGTAACTACCACCTTGTTGTTGTTGATGTTTGCTATGTAGATAATTATGTAACCGTTTAGGTAGGCGAATTTCGAATAAACCAAATAAAGATAAAGCCAGCACAATAAAGATGACGGCAAAGCTTAGGATGACCCAGGGAATTTGTAATGCAGTTTGTAGGTTTTCACCGAGATAACCGACTAAAATGCCTGCCATGGCAAATGCGCATGACATGGCTAGTACATAGGTTAGGGATAAGGAGAATGCTCGCCAAGGTTTTATTCTATTGGTATTGTCGACGATGATAGCAGATAAAATAGGTAACATGGGCAATACACATGGCGTAAAGGCAAGTAATAACCCAAAGCCAAAGAATGCAAGTAAGGCAATAAAAACGTTTTGATAAGTTAATATAGATTCTGCTTTTTGTTGTGGATTTAAAGTAGCCGTATTTGTCCCGATGTTAGGATTTGCAATACTAAAATCTTGTGTCGAAGTAATCGGAAAACTTTTTATTTCGATGACTTTTTTAATCGGTGGATAACAAAAGCCGGCGAAAGAGCAGCCTTGATAAGCAATGGCAAGTTTAAAGCTTTGCTTTTGGTGTAATAGTAAAGGAACCGACAGGGTCAGTCGTTGCTTGTAAACTTGATAATGACCTAGAATTTCATCGTATTTTTTAATGCCTTGGGGGCGGCGAATCTTTCCTAACGTTGCAATAGCCGTATTTAGACTACGAATATGGATTCTTTCTTTATATAAATAATAATTTTTGGCAATTTTCCACTTTAATACCACGGCATCAACGCGCGCAGGTATAACGGTGATTTGAAAAGCTTTATTGACGTTGAGTGGGGTCAATGCCGATGCGGTGTTACTTATCAGTAAGATGAGCAAAAAGACTAAATATTTTATTTGAGTACGATATTTGAGCATACTTTAGCCAACGTTATCCTGAAAAATTATGAGTTTGCTATTCTCATGAAGGTGGCGTTGTCATAGAATGACAGATTTTATTTATCCAACAACACAGAATCCAGCAACCATTTTAGAGAAAATACACTACATTTGACAATCAATGGTTACTTTGGCTTTATCTAGCGTTGACTCCTAAGCCCTAATAAGCTAATATCATGTATCTTTTTTCTAACTTTTTTAATGATGCGAGATTGGTATGAAAGCAAAAATTCATCCTGAATACAAAGAGATAAAGGCAACTTGTAGCTGTGGTTACGTCATCGAAACTCGTTCGACTGTTGGTCGTGACATTCAACTTGAAGTTTGTTCTAAGTGCCATCCTTTCTATACCGGTAAGCAAAAGATCGTTGATACGGCAGGTCGAGTCGATAAATTTAATAAACGTTATCGTCGTCGTATTAAAACTAATGCAGATGATTCACAAGCCGGTTAAACCTGCTTATCTAATATTAGCTCACTTAGTTTATAGTGAATTAAAATTTTAACCCACTTACTTATATTTTGGTTTAGTATTTGGCTTTTATGCTTTGCATATAATGAAACTTGATAATAGTTATTTAATTCATAAGTAGCGATAAGCGATGCTGAGAAAAAGACTAATTACAGCTAAAGATACTACACTTGTAAATGAAATTTTCCAATTAGTCTGTTACGATTCAGCAAATATTAACCAACTTAGTAATGAAGAGAAAGTCGCA
>JBCDIY010000266.1:0-2531 GCA_038748435.1 Pseudomonadota bacterium
CAATCAGCCAAGTTGTTGAACTTGATACCATCAGTTAGATCATCAACAACGATAATATCGCGTTCGCCATTTTCATTAAGTTGCTTAACGATATTCGAGCCAATAAAACCCGCACCTCCGGTTACAATTATCATAATAACTCCTCACATTTTATTTTATTAATTACTGAGGTGGTAGAGTGTCCATCTAGAAAAGGTAAAATTTTCACTTCACCACCTTTTTGCAATACCCAATCACTACCCACAATTTCTGTTATGGTTTTATAATCACCACCTTTAACTAATACATCTGGATTTAACTTACGAATAAGCTCTTCAGGTGTATCTTCACTAAAGTCAACTACCCAATCAACAGACTCTAGGGCAGCTAAAACTGCCATGCGTTTTGCTAGAGAATTGACCGGTCGACTTTCACCTTTTAACCGTTTGACGGATTGATCATCATTGACTGCAACAATTAACTTATGACCTAATTTTTTTGCTAGACGTAAATATTCGATATGCCCAGGATGTAATATATCAAAACAACCATTAGTAAAAATAATTTTTTTTCCATGTAATTTAGCATCCGCTACGACAATGGCCAACTGCTCCTGCGTCATCACACCTTTGCGCGAAGCTTTTAATTCATAAACTGCATTTTGTAGTTCTGCTAAATTCAAACTTGCAGCGCCTGATTTTTGTACCACCAAACCCGCTGCTAAATTTGCCAGGGTGGTTGCTTTAAATAAATCAGCACCCGAAGCTAAAGCCAAACCCAATACTGCAATTACTGTATCCCCAGCGCCAGTGACATCATAAACTTCACGCGCTTTGGCAGGCAGATGAATTTCTGTCAGGTCTTCACTCAACAGTGTCATGCCATGGTTACCACGTGTAATTAACATGCCTTTTAAATCTAATTCTCGAATTAAATTTTGTCCTTTAATAACAATTTGCTCTTCTGAATCGCAATTACCGACAACTGCTTGAAACTCTTTCAAATTTGGTGTTATTAAGGTTGCACCTTTATAACGTTTAAAATCTATACCTTTGGGGTCAACTAATACGGGAATGTTATTTTGTTTTGCGGTCGTAATTAATTGCGTAACATCACTTACCGTGCCTTTTGCATAATCTGAAAAAATTAGAATTTTATGATCTGCAATCAATGGTTTAATTTTTTCATGTAATTCACTTGCATCGTAGGGTGAAAATATTTGTTCAAAATCAAGACGAATTAATTGCTGATACAGACTTAAAATACGCAATTTTGTTATGGTAGGTTTATCTTTAACTGTTTTAAATATGCTATGGACATTCGCGGCATTGAGCTTTTGTTGTAAAATGTTTCCTTCCTTATCATCCCCTTTTAAACCAGCTAATACAACTTTTCCACCTAAGCTCATGATGTTTAAAGCAACATTCGCGGCACCACCAGGTCTTTCCTCAAATTCATTGACTTTAACAATGGGGACAGGCGCTTCAGGGGAAATCCGTTCCGTCGCACCATACCAATACTTATCTAACATACAGTCGCCTAATACTAGCACTTTTGTATTGATTAAATCCTGTAAATTAAACCTCATAACCTTCCAATTTAATTATTAAAAATTAATAGAAGATATCATATCATAAAAATATCTATGGTAAGCAAGCAACTGTTTATATCAAGATTTAAAACATACTAAACATTGGCAATATGAATTTTGGTATTTAGTTTTAAAGTTAAACATTCATACATTTTACTTTTTAATCGCTAGTTACAGCTGATAAAATTTCATAAATTTCGTCAAGAATCCATACAAATTGTACATTTTGCTTCTATTTAGAAAAACAGTTATACTCAAATCCATGCATGTAACTATTATTCAGACATTTACCATCTATATTCTACCCATTCTTTTTGCCATTACTCTGCATGAAGCAGCTCATGGTTATATTGCTTTGAAATTAGGTGATAAAACTGCATTGATGCTTGGACGCGTTACCTTAAACCCTTTGAAACACATCGATCCATTAGGCACCGTAATCGTTCCTATCTTAATGTTTTTACTCAGTTATAGCTTGACAAGCGTACCATTTATTTTTGGTTGGGCGAAACCGGTCCCAGTGACTTGGCAAAACTTGAAACACCCACGTCGAGATATGGCCTTAGTTGCTTTAGCTGGCCCAGTTGCAAATTTATTAATGTTACTCTTATGGGCAGCTCTAGCGAAAATTGCTATGTTGACAGCCAACAGCATGCCTTATTCTTTAGCCGAGTTAATCATTTTGATGGGACGTGCAGGCATTATCTTCAATGCGATTATTATGATATTAAATCTCTTACCAATACCCCCACTGGATGGTAGTCGGGTAATTTCAAGTATTTTACCACCGCGCTGGTCTTACTATTACAGTTTACTAGAGCCTTACGGTTTTTTTATTATTCTAATCATGATTCCAACAGGTATCCTATTTGCTATTATGCGACCGATGTTAAGTTTAGTTCTCCAACTCGTGCAATTGATCTTCGGTAATATTTAGAATCTTGTCGTTTTTTTACAATCA
>JBCDIY010000267.1:0-2515 GCA_038748435.1 Pseudomonadota bacterium
AAACTTTGTCTTTGCAAATCGTTGGCGTCTTGATATATTTTTTTGATACTTGATCTGTAAGCGCTTGAATACAATAAAATCTCTTTTTGTGAGATTGTTATTTTATCAGCAAGCGATTGCGTCTTAAAAAAGAAGCGAAAACCTTTTGAGCTTTTTTGTAATTCAATTAAGCTTGTATTTGCTTTAACTAATTTAGTGCGTGCATCAAGAAATTTTTGTAAATCTCCAACTAATTGTTCATCATTTGACTCTTCTACTTTAAATTGTTTAATTAACCAATCTGAAGTCACCTCAGGGAAAGCAGTAGTGACTTTTCGCAATAACATGGAAAAATATTTATTAGGTAATATATCTTTTGCTGGCAATATTGTTGCAAACAAAACGGCTTGATATTCGGGTGTAATCGCAACAATAGGATCATTAAAAACAGTATTAAATTTTTTTAAATACTGCTTTAAATTTTCTGGTTTCCTCTGACCTTCAAATTGCCCTAGCCAAAATCTTAATTCAAGCAAACTCAGCTCAAAGGTAGATTTTGTTTCTTCAGCAGGTAATTTTGATCGACTTAAATTTTTTGGTGCTACAACTTTAAAGGTAGTCGAATTATCTGCAGTTATAGTTTTACTGAAATTTTCTTTTACTGCCTGTGTATTACCAAAAGGCCCACTATTAAGCGCTACTTGCAATGAATCAATTTGTTGTAAATAGTCAGTATAAGTATCTTTTGTAGCATCAAAGTCACGGCTACTTTCTTGTAATGTTATCGCTTGACTTAAGATTTGCTGTTGCAAATCAGTTAAATTTTTCTTGTGTTCGAGATTATCAATGAGATGATTAAAACGCAACCAAATAATACTTGGTTCTTCAGGTGTCGCAATAAAATTTGCTGTTTCTAAAGCTATTTGCTCGAACCTAGTTTTAGGTGGTAGATGTCTGAAATGATTCTTCGTATATAAAAAAACATTTTCATCTGGTATGCCAGCAAGTAAAGTCAACGCACTTAACAATGAATTATAGAGTTGAAATATTTCTGTCATCGGTGTCGACTGTTTCATTAACATTTCATTTGGTGCCATCGTACGAATTGGTCCAATATCAGCTTGTGTCATCCGCCGTAGCAATTTTTCTTTTCGTGATTCATCATTAATTTTTGCTTTTAATTGCGCCAACCAAACTGGCCCAATTTGGCGATCACGACCTAAATCAGATAGAATTAATTCACCATTTTTTTCTAAAAGATTATCGGTACGATTATCTCGATGTGCGCCGCCTAACTGATGTAACTGTAGTGTAGCATCGACCATACTTTGTAGTGCTTTACCAATATCTTCATCACGTCCATGCCCCTCTTCTTTAGCAAGGTTTCGTAAATAGCGTTTAGCTGATGCCATTGGAGGTAATGCAATTGCAAGAACCTGAGAGACGTTTAGCTTGGTTTGTTGTTTAGTTAGTTTATCTTCATGAATAATCGTTCCCTGGTAGCTAACCGGATAACCTAAACATATCTTAGCTTCAGGTAGACCATTTTCGCTGATGGTTTGTGGCACAACCTCAACCCAGGCTTGCCAGATAGAATCTTGTTTTAATTGACTCAAAGTATCATATTGATCAATTACCGTTGATAATTTATCTAATAAAGCAAGCTCATCTTTAATCGCTTGAGTATTGCCGTTTTTTTTATGTAATTTTAGTAAATGTTGCAAATCTTGAAGTCTAGCAATTAAATACTTCGAAGCATCTTGATAACTGTACTCTTGTTCCAGTAAATTATTTAAAAAATGAAAACTGTGATTAAATTGGATTCTTGCGTTTAATAATAAATGATTAAAAACTTCACGTTGATATTCAAATTCAATTTGAGCTTCATCCTCTAAATTGTCAGGATAAAGAATTTTCAAAGCAACTTCTTGTGTAATTTGGGTTTGTGAATTATTTAACGTGACCAAACAAACAGAACCATAATTGCCACTGCCAAAATGTTTTATCGCTTCACCAGCCATCTCAATTGTTTGTTCCTGAATAAACTGCTGTTTGCTAACATCGAGATTAGTCGTTTTAAAATTTTCTTTTGATGACAGTGGTCCGTAATCTGGTAGCTCTGTTAATTTTTCTATCTGCGAAAAAATTATTGAATTTATATTCTGAAGATCGCCAACATATTCCTGATTATCCAAAAAAAATTGCTTGATTTCATTGGCGACAAGATGATTTTTGTTAGTCAATGCAAATTGACTCACTACCACTGCAGCATAAAAAATTGCAGCAATGGTATCGTCTTTTTCAGCCGCTGATAACGCTTTTGATTCAATTTCTAAAAATAATCCCTGCCATGCGCTAATTAAATAATTTAGATTAGATTCCGTGCTTGCACTGGACTTTTTTTTCGACTGACCTTTAAGAAATTCTAATGCCAAGCTCAATGCCTTAGCTGATTGTGGTAGCCTTAATATAGCGGATTGATCTTGCTCAGAAACTTCTTCTAACTTAGGCAGTTCTGCAAAGGAGTGTTTACGGC
>JBCDIY010000268.1:0-2512 GCA_038748435.1 Pseudomonadota bacterium
CTCGGTGTCACAATCGAGAAGGTCATCGAATCCGATGAGAAGATCGCGCTCCAGACCGATCAGAACCGCCATGAACACGCCGACTTGATCATCGCTGCGGATGGCGTGCGGTCGACGATTCGCTCACAGGTTTTTGGTGATGGATCACCGCGCTTTACCGGCAATGTCGCCTGGCGCTGCACCGTGCCAACCACGACACTTGGCAAACAATCATACATATATGGCCATAAACATTTTACTTCTACAAGTTTATAGCAAAAAATCTATCGAAGTTAACGTATTGACGACACAATTAAAAATAGTTAATGTTGAACCCTAGCATATATTAATTTGATAGATAAATAAACAGAAAATGTGATTTTATGATAAATGAGAGTACTTTAAAACCATTTGGCCAAGTCCGTCCGGCTAATGAGTCACAATTTAGACAATACGCTGGTAAGTTGTTCATTATTTTTTGTTTATTGCATCTCGTTGTTTGGACAATTGCCCAAGCTTATATCTATCAAAATCCACCCACAGATTCAGTAGAAAGTGTTGCTTGGGGCAATTTATGGCTTTGGGGTTATGAAAAACATCCACCACTTGCTGCTTGGTTATCAGCTTCTTTTAGTACTATTTTTGGTGTGGTTGGCTGGCCAATTTATTTTTTAAGTCAATTATCTATTGTTATTTGTTTTTCAGCGATTTGGCGCTTGGGTAAACAAATTTTAACTCCCGAACATGCGTTGCTAGGTGTGGTATTTTTAGAAGGTGTAAATTATTATAATTTACAAGCAGCTTCTTTTAATCCTAATGTGTTGATGTTACCACTATGGGCATTGGTGATTTTACATTTTTATCAAGCGCTGCGTTATAACCAATGGCGCGATTGGATTTTACTGGGGATATTTTCTGGTTTGGCTATGCTGGCGAAATATGAATCTGCTTTGCTGTTATTGATATTGCTCGCTTTTTTATTGACAGATAAACACTATCGTTTTCGCTTAAAACAACTACAACCTTATCTCACTGTGATGATAGCATTTATCTTATTTTTACCTAATTTGATTTGGTTGAGCTTGCATAATTTTGACGCCGTTCGTTACGCGGTTGGTGAAATGTCGGTGCAAGGTTCGAGTTTTTGGCTACGGTTGAAGCATTATGTCTGGCAACCTACCAATTTCTTGTTGGAACAACTCGGGTGTATTTTACCTGGATTTCTATTTTTTATTCCATTCATTAAAGGGCATCAGACAGAATTAAAAATATCTGGTTGGCAGTTACGATTTTTATTTTGGACTGCAGTAATGCCTTTACTTAGTACGCTGATTTTAGCGATTCTTGTGCACGCACATTTAGTTTCACGTTGGGGATTTCCATTTTTCTCAGTATTCGGATTATTCTGGATCGCCATGTTCAAGCCATATGTTACGCGAACACGTATAAAATGGATGTTCGTGATTGTGATCACATATATGTTTATGGCCATTGCTGGGCAATTTTATCTTTATAATGTACGGCCATATTACACTCATGTTTCTAACTATGCGGCTAGTTTTCCAGGTAAGACAATTGCTGCGACAGTTACTAAAACTTGGCATGAGAAATTTAAAACAAAATTACCGTATGCTGCGGGGGATCATCAAGTGGTTGTTAATGTTTCAGCATTTTCTGTCGATAAACCGGTTCCTTTTTTCAATTGGAGTGAACGCCAAAGCCCGTGGGTAAATCAAGCTGATATGCAAAAACGTGGCGCTGTGTTTGTCTTGTTAATGTCACGGCCTGGTGCTGTACAAATGCGTGAACATATTGAAAAGCGTTATCCTCATTTAATTGATAAGCATATTGTTGCATTTCAGCGCTATACTAAAGCCCAAGTCGCTAAAGTTAAAATTTGGATTGCTTTTTTAGCACCTAAAACAGATACTAACTAAAAAATTTTTTTATGCCTATTCCCCAAGGATAGATAACGCAATTACCGATTTTTTTAGTTCTTGGATCGCGAGAAAAACACACTGTTTCACATTCACCAAAATCATCTGCCATACGTTTCAAAGTGGTTAAATCTTCTTTGTCAACCTTTGAAGTACTTTTAATTTCGATAAGTAAAAAATAGACTATATTGCTTGGGTATTTTTAATAAACATTTGTAAACATGCTCGGATAGCACTCCGGATATACGTTTATATCAAGGTGGATGATGTCATGATGGTATGAATTGGTACCAAACTTATATTCCTATGTGTTTGACTTTGCTTTACAATTGCATTGTAGTTTTATCAATGTAAACTATTGTGGACTTGTGTATGTTGCTATGCGTAATTTATGACTATTTTTGATTTTCGCTAGAAATTTCAGTTTGCAATGCGCTAATTTTTTCACGCGTTAAGCCACTGATCTCCATGATTTGTTCCATAGCAAATTGCATTGCAATGCATTTTTTTGCAACGACAATGGATTGTTTTTCTATACCTAAAACTAGGCCTTCCTGCTTACCCAATTGCAAGCCTTCTTGTTTACCCAATTGCAA
>JBCDIY010000269.1:0-2496 GCA_038748435.1 Pseudomonadota bacterium
AAGTCTAAACAGGTAAGATCTCCACATTCAGCAGTGGATCCGATCATGCTAGAGATATTTAATAATCGATTTATGTATATTGCTGAACAAATGGGTACGATATTACAAAAAACAGCTTATTCAGTTAATATCCGTGAACGTAGAGATTTTTCTTGCGCTTTATTTGATGTGAAAGGTAATTTAATTGCTAATGCACCACATATTCCAGTGCATCTCGGTTCCATGGAAGAATGTGTAAAAGCGGTTATAAAAAGGCAGCCTAAAATGTATCAAGGGGATGCCTATCTGATTAATAATCCATATTTAGGCGGCACACATTTGCCTGATGTTACCTTAATCTCACCATTTTTTTACAAAAACTCAAAACCAGCTTTTTACTTAGCATCACGTGCGCATCAAGCTGATATCGGTGGGATTACTCCAGGTTCTATGCCAGCACAGAGCAAATCCATAGAAGAAGAAGGTGTCATGATTACTGATTTTAAATTATTAGATAAAAATAAATTACGCGAAACAGAGTATTTAAATCTCCTATCTACAGCAAAATATCCAGCAAGAAACACACATAATAATTTTGCGGATATACAAGCACAGATAGCGGCGAATTATAAAGGCCAACAAGAAATGATTAAACTCATAGAGGAATATAATCTTGGCACAGTCAATGCATATGTGCGACATATACAAACGAATGCGACGTTTTGTGTTAAGCAAGTGGTGAAGAAATTAAAGGATGGTCGTTACAAATTAGTTATGGATAATGGTATCGTGATAAATGTCAGTGTAAGAGTAGCGCGGTTGAATAATACGATTACATTGGATTTCAGTGGTAGTTCAGTCCACCAAAGCAATAATTTTAATACCCCTAAAGCGGTATGTTATGCTGCGATTTTGTATGTTTTTGGTACTTTAGTAGAAAAAAATATTCCGCTGAACCATGGTTGTCTGAAACCTATTAAAATTATTATTCCAAAAGCTTCATTTTTGCATCCTGTTAAACCTGCTGCAGTTGTTGCTGGCAATGTTGAAGTTTCACAAAATATTGTCGATGCGTTGTTTGCTGCTTTAAATTGTTTGGCAGCCTCGCAAGGGACTATGAATAACATTAGCTTTGGCAATGAAACATTGCAATATTATGAGACGCTTTGTGGTGGTGCCGGTGCCGGGCCTGGGTTTAATGGCGCATCTGCAGTACATACGCATATGACCAATTCATTACTTACCGATCCTGAAGTATTAGAAAAACGTTTTCCTCTCTATGTGAAACAATATAAAATTCGCAAAAACAGTGGTGGGGCAGGTCAATGGAATGGTGGTGATGGTATCATACGTGAGATTGAATTCTTACAATCCATGGTGGTTTCTATTTTGTCTAGTCGGCGGCAACAACCACCTTTTGGTATGCACGGCGGCAAAAATGCAGCTTGCGGAGAAAATTGGCTGATTAAAGCAAGTGGAAGCAAGCAAAAATTATCCGGTACGGTAACCGTTGAAGTAAAAAATGGTGATAGAATTATCATTAAAACTCCAGGTGGTGGCGGCTGGGGAGCACAAGAGTAAAAAGTACTTGATGGCAAACTAGAATTTAAGTTATAAAGTGAAGTAATAATAGTATGTATCAGTGATGTTTTATATGAATAACAATAATTATCTTATAAACCCAGTTCAAATTGGCGTTAATGACTGTATCATGCAACTAGGTGGTTATTGGCCACCCTTATGCGGCTTGGCAAGACTTATGGAAGAATATGCTGAGTTACTCGAGAGTATTCATCAAGCTGATGCTGAAAATATTCAAGAAGAAATTGCCGATTGCCTGTTTATTGCTATCACAATTGCTAATCAATATTGTGCTAGAATCGACAAAACTGATCTAACGATTAAACAGCAAGATGGCTGGTCAAGTTTAGAATTATTGGCTGTTGCCATTGGTGAATTGGCAAGAACATTAAATTGCTATGAAGGTTTAAAACCACCAAAACCCGGAGAGAACCTCCAAACGGTCGAAACCTGTAGCAATCAAATTTTCGCATTACTAAATTCCCTCGCGGCAGATTATCATATTGACCTTGATTCAGTATTAGCAAAAAAAATTAACTGGCTGAAACAAAGAGATAAAGATCGCTTTAGTAAAGCCTTTGATCCTTCTCAAAGTGAATTGCTTGCGCAAATTGAATTAACCAATACAGAAAAAATTTGGGCTGGTCCAACATGGGATCCATTAATAGATGATAAAGAAAATATTAATGCGAATATCCCTCATCTACTAAGATTTTTGAAAGTCGCAAGTTTTGAAAATATTACCCATTATCTATTTTACTCGCCTGATGCAAGGTCTGTTCAAGCATGCTTGCAGCGGTTGTTGCAAGAGAATGAAAAAATACTTTTGCAAAATATGAAGTATTTCGGTAAAAACAAAGTTATTATTATTTATAACGATACAAAGTATACTTTAGGGCCGGTAAACTTTAATCTACCATCATTGGTAAAAAACCA
>JBCDIY010000270.1:0-2487 GCA_038748435.1 Pseudomonadota bacterium
CAGTCTTCTTATTCGGTGTGAAGCAACGCAAAACACCCGAAAAAAAACAAAAATTTTAGCCTTGAACAAGTGTAACGAGTTCAAGGATATATTGCGTAATAATTTTATAAACCTTGATTTCGCTGCTGCTCAATCAAGGCTACATTTTTTTAGGTTTGTCGGGCTTCGTTCCTCAACTCAACCTATAGATGTAATATCACCCCGTGTTACAACACGAGCTACAACAACTAGCATTTCCTGTTGTTGCTCACTGGCTCGTAATACTTTCTAACACGACCTAACGTTAACGACGTTAGATTTGCTAACGTTGTCAACGTTAGTTATACTAACATTAGTAACGTTAGATAAACAAAAGAATACTATGAATATTACCTATATCAATCAATGTCTTAGCCAAGGTAATCTTGCAGATGTGAAATTATTTCCACATCTTTATCGATTATCCACAGCTCCATTTATTTTTGAACATGACTTTGGCTTGAAAAAGTTACCTCTTGAACCAGGAATCTTATTAATTAGAGGGGCACGACAATATGGTAAAAGTACTTGGCTTGAGCAGCAGATTGTTGCAACAATTAAAAAATTTGGTGCTGGCAGTGCGTTTTATCTCAACGGTGACTACTTGTTCGACGCTAACGACTTGCATGAGCAATTAGAAGCACTCGCCGTTTCATTCACCAAAAATAAAACAATTAAACGCATTTTCATCGATGAAATTACCACGATTGCAGGCTGGGAAGTTGTATTAAAACGGTTAGTCGATAGTGGAGTTTTAGTGGATATTTTAGTGATAACTACTGGCTCAAAAGCACCCGAGTTGCGTCGTGGCGCTGAACGTTTACCCGGTAGAAAAGGCAAGCTGGCAAAAACCAATTACTTATTTACACCAATTTCCTATAAAAGCTTTTATCACGCTTGTCATAAAAAACTAAAAACAAAAACTTTGATTGCTTATTTAATTTCTGGCGGCTCACCCATCGCTTGTTCTGAATTAGCTACACAAAAAATTCTACCTGAATATGTAATCCAATTAGTTCGCGATTGGATAGAAGGCGAAATTGCAAAAATACAACGTCATCGTAGTGCTTTACTAAATATTTTTAATGTGTTGTTTCGCTTTGGTGCCAATCCTGTGGGTCAAGCAAAATTAGCGCGTGAAGCCAACCTTGCGAACAATACCGTTGCCCAAGGTTACATCGAAATTCTGCATGATTTAGGTTGCGTCATCCCGGCTTTTCCCTATGATTTCAATAAACAAAACTTAATCTTACGCAAACCATGCAAATATCACTATATGAATATGTTAGTCGCCGTTGCCTACCATCCAGCCAGGATTCGATCCGTAGAAGAATTTTTGCAATTACCCGATGAGCAACAAGGCATATGGTACGAATGGTTAATTGCGCAAGAATTACAGCGTCGTGCTGCAATTCAAGGTGCAGAACCATTACAACCGCTCGCATTTTGGCAAAATAAAAGTCATGAAATTGACTTTTACGATATGCTTAACAAGTTATTTATAGAAGCGAAAAAAGGCTCATACACACCATTAGAGTTTGCTTGGTTTACCAAACAATTTAATAAAGGTAAATTAAAAGTTATCAACAAAAATCATTTTGAAACTGCTAGAATTCACGGGTTAACCCTGGAAGCATTTTTGTTAGATGATAATCTTAGCAATTAACATGATACTGAAAGCCTATTTTTAGGCAAATAAGCTTTATCAATAAAAAAAGGAAAAGTTGCTGAAATTATTTTCAATAAATCTCTAGTCTAGACCTGCTTCTTTTCTCACAATCTCATACACTGCACTCCAATCTTTATTTTGCATATCATTTGCAAGTGCAGATATGATTCTACCTTTTAATAAATCACCCAACCGCGGTGTTACGCCAACATTAGCAAAGGCTTTTTGAAAAATGGCAACATCCTTATGCCCAGTTTGCATATCAAAATTAACTTCATCAAAATTACGTGCTTGGATTTTATCGACATAAAGTTTAAAAGCAGAATGACCAAAGATTTCATGCAATCCTTGTTGCACCATGTTGGTATCTAAACCACTTTTTTCAGCGAAAGCATATAACTCTGAAATTAATTCCAAAGTAGTGACTAATGAATAATTCATACAAATTTTCATAATCATCGATGCTTTTGCCTCAACCCCTAAGTTAATAACGGATTTAGAAAAGGTTTGCAATACAGGCCTGATCAATTCAACGCAATTTTTATCCCCAGCACAAAAAGTTGTCAGCTCGCCTTGAGTTGCCACCTTAGGCACACCCAAAACCGCTGCTGAAATATAGTTTTTTTGCTTTTGCTTAGCATAATCACCAAGTTTTGTAGCTGTTTCTGGCAATATTGTAGATAATCCCACATAAACTGCTGATTGTTTCATCTGGTTGATAATGCCATTATCTCCCATACTCACATCAATAACAGATTGGTCATCGAATAAACAGCTTAAAATGATATCGGCATCAGCAA
>JBCDIY010000271.1:0-2445 GCA_038748435.1 Pseudomonadota bacterium
AGATTTTTTATTGATAGGAGATTAGACTAGCTAATTTTTATGGTATTGTCTTATAAATGACAGGGTTTAGTCCCTGCGCTGGCAACATTGTTGCCTAAATAAAAGTTTTTATAATCTGCAATGACAATATTCGTAGCCGGTGTGAAGCGCAAGCGTCACACCGGGTGAGGTGCTAAATATAGACATATAAGGAATAAACTTGCAAACAACGACATTAATCAATGGTGCACCACAAGATAAACTATCTGTCGCCGATAGAGGCTTACACTATGGCGATGGCTTATTCGAAACTATCGCGGTAGTTACAGGACAGCCGAGTTATTGGCAACAACATCTTGCTAGATTAATATTGGGATGCCAACGATTAAAATTTCCTGTGATCGACATTGATCAATTAACCGCAGAAGCAAAACAAATTCTCGCAGAAAAAAAATCTGGTGTATTGAAAATCATATTGACACGCGGTCATGGTAAAAGAGGTTATCAACCAGAAAAACGGCCAAACTTAAATCACATATTATTGTTTTATCCAAATACTGAGGTTATGCCAGCAGCACAAGCTGAATCAGGAGTAAAGCTGACAATCTGCCAAACACCTATCGTAAAAAATCCGCTATTATCTGGCATCAAACATTTAAATCGCTTAGAACAAGTATTAGCTAGTGCCGAGTGGTCAGATAAAAACATATATGATGGTTTGATGTTATATCAGCAAGAATACGCGGTTTGTGGCACGAAAACCAATCTGTTTATTGTCAAAGATGGTATATTAATCACAGATCCTTTAATTGAATATGGTATCAACGGTGTGATGCGTGCTGAAATTATCGAGCAAGCGAAAGCAAGTGCCATTCCAATAGAATTACGACCATTGACCCTCGACGAATGCTTAAGTGCAGATGAAGTGTTCATTAGCAATAGTCTCATTGGCATTTATCCGGTAACTGCTATAGTAAAACACACTTATGCCATCGGTAAGATTACCAAGACATTGCAAACTTTAATAGCATCCAGACAATGCTTGGGATTTTAAGCACATGACATATCGCCACTGGGTTAAAAAAACAATTTATATGATTTTTGCATTGATCCTTGTTTATCTATGCATTAGTTTTACTACGTTTCTAATTAAGCCTTTATTTACTACAAAAGCCAGCATAAATTATGATTTTCAAAGTGGTAGCACATTGCGTAATTTTGTTTATTATCTACAACAGCAACAATTGATTAATAAACAAAAAGCTTGGTACTTTGAATTTTTAGCTCGCATCAGCGGTAAATCACAACAGTTACAAGCGGGTGAGTATGAATTTACCGATCAAATGACGCCGATGGAAATTCTCATGAAAATGGTACGTGGTGAAGTCAAACACTACGATATCACCTTAGTTGAAGGTTGGACGTTTAAACAAATTAAAGCAGCATTAGCATTGGCGCCAAAATTAACCCATGAATTAAACGTTACCAACAGCTCCACACTAAAAAAGATTTTAGCAGTCAACAGAGAAAATTTCGAAGGGATATTTTATCCTGACACCTACCAATATACCAAGGGCACGACCGATATCGAAATTTTACAGCGCGCACAAAAATTAATGCAAACGAAATTAAATAGTCTGTGGGCAACGCGCGCAGTAAATTTACCTTATAAAACAACTTATCAGGCATTGATCATCGCTTCTATGATAGAAAAAGAAGCGCGTTTAAATACGGAAAAACCACTCATAGCCGGTGTTATTGTTAATCGATTAAGAAAACATATGTATTTACAAATTGACCCTACGGTGATTTATGCACTCGGTGATAGCTACCACGGCAAAATCACCAGTAAAGATCTACGCATTCGCTCGCCGTATAATACCTACGTTAAAAAAGGCTTGCCGCCGACACCGATTAGTATCCCTGGGTTTGAATCTTTACAAGCGGCATTAAACCCAGCACAAACCAAAGCACTTTACTTTGTTGCTAAAGGCGATGGCAGTCATGTATTTTCTCAAACTTTGGCGCAACATGATGCCGCCATTAAAAAATATCGATTAAATAAAAAAACTAAAAAAAACAGCACGGGTCAATAATTAAGCTACTCTAGAGTTGCCAACAAATCTCAATTGCTGCTATGGGTCTGACAATTCCTATATTGCGATTCACAATATGTGAATCGCATTATGTGAATTTTCGCTATGGTTAATTAACTTCAGAAAGATTCCCTCCTTTTTTCAAAAGGCGTTGTTGCGTAAATAGGATCTGTCATCCCCGCGAAGGCGGGGATCCAGGAGAATCTATGAAATAGTGAGTTTTTTCATACAATCCATCCTTGGCGCCGACCTGGATTCCGGAATTTTTTGCCCTCCATGGCAAAAAATTCCGGAATGACAAGAAAAAATTGGTTATTTTTTGATTTACGCAACAACGCCTTTTCAAAAGGAGGGCTAGGGAGGATTTGTC
>JBCDIY010000272.1:0-2436 GCA_038748435.1 Pseudomonadota bacterium
CCCATTTTTCTCGGTGTCAATATCGACCATATTGCAACGCTACGTCAACAACGCTTGACAGCATATCCTGATCCAGTCGAAGCTGCTCTAATGGCAGAACGCGCTGGTGCTGATGGCATTACCGCGCATTTGCGTGAAGATCGACGGCATATACAAGATAAAGATATCCATCGCTTAAAACAACAAATAAATACTCGCCTAAATCTTGAATTTGCCTGTACCGAAGAAATGCTAACTTTTTTATTACAAGTGATGCCTGAGCATTGTTGTATGGTGCCGGAGAAGCGGGAGGAATTAACCACGGAAGGTGGCTTGGATGTCGTCGGTAATTTCGCTAAAGTCAAAGCAGCCTGTGAAAAACTGCTAGATGCTGGTATAGAAGTATCCTTATTCATCGATTCTGATGAAAAGCAAATTGCAGCAGCTAAACAATGCCAAGCGCAAGCGATAGAAATTCACACCGGGCGTTATGCTGAAGCTGAAGACCCAGCTACGCAAAAAGCAGAGCTAGCGTTGATCCAAAAGGCAAGTGACTATGCAGCCAAACTTGGATTGATAGTTAATGCGGGTCATGGTTTGCATCATGACAATGTGCACGCCATCGCTGCGATTCCACAAATCAATGAATTAAACATCGGCCATGGTTTAGTTGCCCAAGCGGTGTTTGTCGGCCTTGAAGCGGCAGTGAAACAAATGAAGGTGTTAATGCAACAAGCACGGATGTAATTGTTGGCAATAAGGTTGTGATTAATTCTGCCGCTTTCACAAAATTAGTTTTTAAGAAGGAAAAGTAAATGACTAAACATTGGGACGCAAATGCTTATGTACCAGCATCTAATTTACAACAACGCCTAGCAAAATTAGTGTTGCAACAACCTAATCCAATAGCAGCGACTGATTATATTTTGGATCTGGGCTGTGGGCCAGGTAATATTACCGCTGAACTTGCAACAACCCATGTCAAGCAAGGCAACATCTTGGGCATTGATGCGACAGAGAGTATGATAAGTCATGCTAAGGCAACATATAAACAAATTGACAATCTTAATTTTCAGTTGCTCAATGCTAATGATCTTTCTTTTCAAAATCTATTTGACGGTGCTGTGTCATTTACTATGTTGCATTGGATAGAAGATCAGGCAAGTGTTTTACAAAAAGTATATAATGCCTTGAAACCTCAAGGCTATTTTTTTGGTTATTTTTTTCCTTTTGCAAGTTATGTGCATATGCCATTGGCTTTTGTAATGCAACGTCAATCATGGAAAAAACATTTTGCAGAATTTAAACAAGATTACTATTATCATGACATTGATGGCTATAAATTTCTATTGCAGCAAACAGGTTTTAAAATCATTGATATTTCAGCACCTATATTACCCCTTGTTTGGGACAGAGAATTATTTATTAAAACGCAATCGAGTTGGCTGCCACAACTAAGTTATATTCCAAAACAACAACATGATTTATTTTTAAATGAACTCGCTGATGAATTTGCGCGTTTTCATCCCAAGCTTGAAGATGGTACTTATTTGGGCCCGTTAAGAATTATTATATTTTCAGCAAAAAAATAATTTATATTAATTAGCTATGTTTAACACGATGAGTCAAAATTCAAAAAATATTCTTGGTGGTGGTATCGGTAATATGATTGAATGGTATGATTTTATCTTATATTCGTATTTTGCAACCCTATTAGCGCAGAATTTCTTTCCTAAAGAAAATGAAATCGCTGCAGTTATGCTGACATTTGCTACCTTTGCTTCGGGTTATTTAGTTCGTCCACTGGGCGCAATTATTTTAGGCAAACTAGGCGATAATTATGGTCGTGCTTTTGCATTAAAAGTCAGTATGTTCGGTATCACGCTTGCTATGTTTTTAATGTCTATCCTACCAAGCTTCCATTCAATTGGATTGCTTGCTCCGATATTATTAGTTTTGTTGCGATTATTGCAAGGTATTTGTATTGGTGGAGAACATGCGGGTGGAATTATTTATTTAGGTGAAATAGCTAATCCTGAAAATCGTGCTTTAATCGTCTCTATGAAAAATAATGCAGCCAATATTGGTATGCTAATTTCAATGGGTATGGCAAGTTTGTTATTTACATTTTTTTCCGCCGCACAAATGCATAGTTACGGTTGGCGGTTAGGTTATATCATCGGTGCGGCGATCGGTATGATTTTTCTGTTTTTAAGAAATAAAATAACTGAGCCAGCGCTTTATTTGAATTATAAAAACCAATTATCTCTTGTAACGATGTTGCAGCAATTAAAAGCACTATCATTACAGCCGATAATTTTAGTGATAACCATGACTAGTATGGGTGCGGTATTACTTTATATAACCTTCATATACTTGCCTAGTTATCTAAAACTTACTCAAGTAATGCCAATTGCTGTTTCACTCAGATTAGTCACATTCGTTACTATATTATCA
>JBCDIY010000273.1:0-2378 GCA_038748435.1 Pseudomonadota bacterium
AACCTTGGTTGTGGTTTCTTTAAATATCAAGATAAACCAAAGGAAAGTGTAGAGGGCGGTTTAAAAAATAATTCAGAAACAGCAATTGAGTTACCTAATTGGCTAACACTTACTTAAACATATCGTTGTAGGTTGGACTTGTGGAGCGCAGTCCAACAAATATATAAGCACTAACCCTCTGATTTCATTGAACGCTTTCAATCACATTTCTGATGATTTTAATAGATCAATTGTTCTGAGTGGGCCCAACGAATTTTGACCAGCAATTTTATGCAAAATTATTTCAGAAAAGAGTATTATTTCCACAAACACATCCCTTTCTACATATAAAATTAACATACCCAAAAATTGGGTTTAAAATTATGCTAACCAGTTTTTGGGTGCAATATGGAAAGGATTATCAAAGGGTAAAATAGATTTGCAGGTGAGCTGCGTTATGCACAGCTCAACCTACATGAATCGAAATGATAACTACTCAACAAAATCGACTTTCGCTTGAGCTAATACACCGATAATTTCATCATCAGCAGATAATTTGCCTAATGAGAATTGATTGAAATCAGGGCTCATTGGTTTTAAATATCTTTCACCTGCATTGATGAGTAATTGACGGAAGACAACTTGATGACTTGCTTTTAAATAAGCGACGACATAGCGTCTGTCTTTCACTTCTTTTTGTGGATCAACAACAATGGTGGTACCTTCAGGGAATATCGGTTCCATAGATGCATCGTTAACTTTAAGGGCAATAGCTTCTACGCTAATTTTAGCGTCAGTTTGGATCATAGTGATTGAAGCCAATTCATGCGCTGGGGTCGTGCCACGGTCTTGTAATACTTCCCAACTGACTAGTGGAATCGTATGCATTTTGCTTTTATGCGCGGTTTGCAGTAATGGTTGCTCTAACGAAGGTATCGGTTCTTCGCCTTTTAGTTGCTCAACAGTAATGGAAAAATGTTTAGCAATAGGCAACAAGGTTGATGGGTGTGGTCTTGGGCTAACACCACTTACGATACGCTGTAAAGTTTGCTGCGGCACGTTGATTTTCCGCGCGAGTTGTGCCGTTTTAAGGCCGCCTTTAAACATCAGTGTTTTTAATATTTCACAGATTACAGATTCTTTCGCCATAGCTTGGTTCTCATTTTGTAAATTACACGAATTGGTATCTTACAACATTAATTGATAAAAATAAAGAGGGTAGAATACTTGAGATAACACTCATAAAAATATAAACATAACGAAAAAACTGTTCTGTTTGTTGTCAATCGGACTGGAGTAGCGTAATAATTGCCTGAAGCATAATTTTAGTTTGGGTTTTTTTAGAATAAAAGCCTCACCTTTCATTGGTTTAATTTTTAATCAATTTGATAGAGTTTTTTGAACGATTTCAATGCTAAAAGAAGGTGGCTTCGGTGCACGAAATAATAAAATTCGCTTTAAGTTTGCTAACTTGCGTATAATAGCAAATTATTTAATATTTAATATAATTATTCGTTGTGGGTAACATCATGAATTTAAATTATCTTGAATTTGAACAGCCAATTGCCGAATTACAAGCTAAAATTGAAGAACTGAGATTAGTTGGAGCTGACTCTGAAGTAAATATTACTGAGGAGATCGAAAGATTGGAAAAGAAAATTGAGCAACTAACAGAAAATATTTTTCAAAATCTAGAGCCTTGGCAAGTCACACAAATGGCTAGACACCCGCAGCGGCCCTATACCTATGATTATATTGATAAGATCTTTACTGATTTTGATGAATTACACGGTGACCGCCATTTTAAAGATGATTTAGCGGTGGTGGGTGGTATCGCTCGCTTTGAACAACAGCCAGTGATTGTTATCGGTCAACAGAAAGGGCGTGATACCAAAGAAAAAATTAAACGCAATTTTGGCATGATGCATCCAGAAGGTTACCGTAAAGCACTACGAATCATGCAATTAGGTGAAAGGTTTAACCTGCCTATTATTACTTTTATCGATACTCCCGGTGCTTATCCCGGCATTGGTGCTGAGGAAAGAAACCAAAGCGAAGCGATTGCTAAAAATCTATTTGAAATGGCCCATTTAGCGACGCCGATTATTTGTATTGTGACCGGTGAAGGCTGTTCCGGTGGTGCACTAGGGATTGGTGTCGGTGATAAAGTTTTGATGTTGCAATATAGTTATTATTCAGTCATTTCCCCAGAAGGTTGCGCATCGATTTTGTGGCGTAGTGCGGAACATGCAGCAGAAGCTGCGCAGGCCATGGGTATTACGGCGCCGCGATTAAAACAATTAGGTTTAATCGATGAAGTCGTGCCTGAACCTTTGGGTGGGGCACATCGCGATTTTGATGCCATCACGCATACTTTAAAATCTGTTATCCAAAAAAAC
>JBCDIY010000274.1:0-2370 GCA_038748435.1 Pseudomonadota bacterium
GGTTTTTTTGACCATTGAATAAACTCCTTTTAAATTTTTGCGAATTTTTAGAGTCTATTTTATTTTCGTGTTCGTAACAATCTCTTCCTCAACCTATTTACGCAACAACGCCCTTTTAAAAAGGGAGGGACGTAGCGTATTGCACCTACAGCTCAACCCCGGTGTTACACTTCATTCCACACCGGCTACGTCACTGAAACCATTAAAATAACATCGTTGGAAAAATCCGTGCTGTCATTGCGGTACAGATAAGGCATTTGCCATAATCCTGTTTACCTTGCTTACATTCAAATCAGAAGAACAACCTTTGTTGTACAAAATCTCACAACCACAGGCGATTTTTAAAATACCATTGAAGCAAATTCTTAGCTAAATTTAATGTAGACATAAGCAATATTTATATGCGAAATTAGCATTAATGAAAAGCAATAACTCATTGATTTGGAGCCTAACGTGAAAATTTATAGTCATATTCTCATTGCGACTGATTTAAGTGATAAATGTAAGATAATTGGCGATCAAGCCTTTGCGCTTGCGAATAAATATGGCGCGACCTTGAGCATTGTCCATGTGGTGGAATTTTCACCTGTCATTTATGGGGGTGAATATGCGTTGCCGCTGGAATATGATATTGAAGAAGCGGTAGAAAAACAGGCGCGAGAAAAACTCGAGCAACAAGCGAAAAATTGGGACATTCAAAATAGCAACTGCTTTGTCGAAAAAGGTTCCACCGTCGAAGGCTTATACAATCTAGTCCACGATAAACAAGTCGATTTGCTTGTCATCGGCAATCATCACTATACTGGATTGAGCTTCTTATTAGGTTCAACAGCAAACACTTTATTTCATAAAATGCCTTGTGATATTTTAGCAACGCGCATCGATTGATGGCTATTTATGCTATCGGTGATGTACAAGGTTGTTTTCAGGCTTTGCAAAAATTACTGAGCAAGATTAATTTTAATGCTCAACAAGATCAACTCTGGTTTACTGGTGATCTTGTCAGCCGTGGACCACAATCATTAGAAGTATTACGTTTTGTTAAATCCTTAGGTACTGCTGCGCAAACTGTGTTAGGCAATCATGACTTACATGCGCTAGCGAGTTTTTACTGTGATTCCATTAAGCCACATCCGAGTCTACAACCACTATTTGCTGCGAATGATTGCGCCGAACTATTTGACTGGCTACGCCAACAACCTTTGCTCTTTAGCAATCACGCTTATGTATTAGTACACGCTGGCATCTTACCTGCCTGGGATTTGTCGTTAGCCAAACAATTGGCGCAAGAAGTTGCAATAAAATTACAAGGTAAAGCTCATAGTAAATTACTTTACAATATGTATGGCAACCATCCGAATCTTTGGCAAACCAATTTAATTGGTGACGCGCGTTATCGGTTGATCATCAATGCCTTCACGCGCATGCGGTTTTGTAAGGTAGACGGCAGTTTAGATCTCACCAGCAAAAAAGATTTATCCGCAGCAAGTGCAGATAAAATCCCCTGGTTTTTACATCCACAGCGTAAAACAAAAAAAGTTAAAATTCTCTTTGGCCACTGGGCAGCTTTATATAACAATTGGCCAATTGCCGTTGAAAATATTTATCCGTTAGATAGCGGCTGCGTCTGGGGCAATGCACTAACCGCTATGCAGTTAGAAGATGAAAAGTATTTTAGTGTGGGTTGTGGCGCATAATTAATGTTTGTTATGAGGATTAAAAGCATAGGTTTTATTGTAAATCAGTTAAATTTTATATCTCCGGTGTTTCTGTTTTATTATCGCTTTTTTCTTGAATCTCTTCTTTTGATTGACCTTGTTGTGGTTCTTTAGGGAAAAATGTGTTTTTATTCTGCTGATAAAATATTAATGGATTTACCAGCGGTGCGTTTCCACTACTCCTAGGTCGATTAGTAGGTGTTTTTTTATAAGATAATATTTCTGGATCTACCGGCGGTGGGGTTCCTCTAAACCTAGGTCGAGTAGTATGTGATTCTTCATTTTTATTCTCGTTTTCTTCAAGTTCTTTAGCCTTTTTAATAGAGGAGTCGTTAAATTTTTCCTCCTCACTGTCAGATCCTTTATCCTCCAATTTTGATCCGCTATCACCGAATACTTTTATATAACTATTCCTAGTTTCACTCTTAGAATTATTTTCTTGAATTTCTCTAACCATTTCTAAAGTAATACTGCCTGAAGTTATTGCCCTAAAAATTTCTTCATCGGGTGAATGTATCAACTTTTCAAGTAGCATCTTTGCAGATTTCGGTTGATATTGCTGCAAAAAACGCAGACAAAAATTTGCTAATTCTTTATTTGATGCAACTTGAAATATTTTTTGTCGCACTTGTGTTAATTCAATTTTATTAAC
>JBCDIY010000275.1:0-2366 GCA_038748435.1 Pseudomonadota bacterium
AACTAGGCAATATCACGTAGGTTTGCTATTCATGTTTATGCATTTAGAAATTAATATAACCGGATTTTGTTTTTTAATCGGCATACTGGGTTTAGTTATCGGTAGTTTTATTAATGTCGTCATTCATCGTCTCCCCATTATGTTAACGCAACAATGGCAGCAAGAAAGCGCAAATTACTTAAATATAAAACTAGCAGATCCACAACCGACAACAACGCTAAATTTATTCTTACCACGTTCTCACTGCCCTAATTGTCATGAGACAATAAAATTCTATGACAACATTCCTATTCTAAGTTACTTTATTCTCGCTGGTAGATGTCGCTATTGCCAGAAAACCATTAGTCGGTTGTACCCTTTAGTAGAATTATTATGTTGCCTCTTGGCAGTTGCTGTTGCAATTCGATTTGGCATAACGTGGCAAACATTTTTTGCTGTAATTTTAACTTGGTCGTTAATTTGTTTAGCTTTTATCGATTTAAAAAATTTTATATTACCTGATAGCATTACTCTGCCAATTTTATGGCTAGGACTTTTCGCTAACCTATACGCTGTGTTTACCGATATTAATAGTGCGATTCTTGGAGCATTCATTGGCTATTTATTACTCTGGAGTGTCTTTCACATTTTTTTCTTTTTACGTCAAAAGGAAGGCCTAGGCTATGGTGACTTTAAACTATTTGCCTTATTAGGTGCGTGGCTAGGTTGGCAACTTTTACCATTAATATTACTATTGGCATCATTTATCGGTGCGATTATTTATCTGCCACTCATTGCTTTAAAAAAACATCGCGTAGCTGCGCCTATACCATTTGGTCCACATATTGCACTTGCAGGATATATTGCATTGATCTATGGTAATACCATAGTTAACTGGTATCTCAACTCTTTGAGCTAATACAATGTTTATAATTGGTTTAACTGGCGGCATAGGATCTGGCAAATCGACTGTTGCACGATTTTTTTTACAACATGGTGCCACGGTGATTGAAAGTGATGTCTTGGCTAAAGAAATTACAGCCAAAGGTCAGCCCGCTTATCAACATATTATCGATCACTTTGGTAAAGCGATTATTGCCTCTAATGGTGAGCTTGACCGCGGCAAATTGCGCAAAATCATCTTTAATGACACCACCGAACGTCAATGGTTAGAAGCTTGTCTGCATCCTGGGATTAAACATTTACTCAAAGCGCGTGCCCAAGCGGCGACTTCGGAATATGTCATTGTTGATGTTCCATTACTTTTCGAAGCCAAAATGGAAAAAGAATTTGATCGAATATTAGTCATTGATACGAAAGAAATCAATCAAATTGCAAGAGTCATGGCACGTGACAAAATTGATGCTAAAACAGCCCGGCAAATCATCACAAGCCAAGTTAACTTACAATACCGCCTAGATAATGCCGATGACATCATTATTAATGATGCAGATATTGACTCGCTTGAGGAAAAAGTTGAAAATTTGGATATTTTATATACGAAATTAGCTCATCATAAACGTTATAACTAGGTAGTCGTCATCTCGCTAAATATGTTAAAATTATAGCTAATTAATTGAACAATGCATTCAATCGAACAATGGAATACTTGACTTACGAACAACCCACAAATGAACTGATACGCACTTGCCTACGCTTAGAAATACTTTTTAAAAATATCCAAACACGACTTCAACAACAAACTTATCTAGATAGCAAACTTTGTTGTGAAAATTTAATTGAGATAATTAATATTATCGATCGTAATGATTTAAAAACATTATTCCATAAAGAATTATCTCGACATATACAAAAATTACAACAATATTTGGATTCTCCAGGTGCAGACATAGAAAAAATTCAATTGTTACTTAATGAACTTGATGAGCTAGCCGTAAAAATTAACTTGTCCACTAATTTTATCAAGCCTCTTAAAGAAAATGAATTTTTGAATAGTATCCGCATGTATCTAGGTAATCCCGGTGGGGTTTGCCCATTTGACAATCCTGGTTATCATCTTTTTCTTAATCAACCGCAGCATATTAAGCATAATTATTTAACTACCTGGCTGGCAACACTCACCGACATTCATAGAATCATCACATTATTATTAAAACTAATACGTTCAAGCAGCATTTTAAAGTCTTATGAAACTAATAATGGTCATTATCAAACTTCATTAGATGCAAAAACACCTTGCCAATTAATCCGTGTCCAGATTGCCCAACATTTGAATTGCTATCCAGAAATCAGTGTTGGTCGTCACCATTTATCAATTCGATTTCTCAAACCTGATCCTGCAAATCGTCCGCAGCAATTAGCTACACTATTAGAGTTTCAAATGGCATGCTGTTTAGTTTAAAAATTCTCTAAGAAAAACTAATACG
>JBCDIY010000276.1:0-2354 GCA_038748435.1 Pseudomonadota bacterium
AAATTAGCAAAGTCGATAGAATTAGTATTGGTTAATTATATAGTTGGAGAAAATAATGCAATTTGAGTTACCCACTTTACCTTATCAATTAGATGCTTTAGCACCACATATTTCGAAAGAAACTTTGGAATATCATTACGGCAAGCACCATAAAACTTATGTTGATAATCTGAATAAATTAATCCCTGATACTGAGTTTGCTGATGCGAGTTTAGAAGAGATCGTCAAAAATGCCCAAGGTGGTGTTTTTAATAATGCCGCTCAAGTTTGGAACCACACTTTTTACTGGCATTGTATGTCGCCTAAAGGTGGGGGTGCGCCTGATGGTGAACTTGCCAAACATATTGATCAACACTTTGGTTCATTCGAGCAATTTAAAGAGCAATTCAGCAAAACTGCAATTACCACATTCGGCTCTGGCTGGGCATGGTTAGTTAAAAAAGCAGATAATAGCTTAGCCATCGTCAGTACCAGCAATGCCGATAATCCTTTAAAAACTGGAGAAGTCGCTTTATTAACTTGTGATGTCTGGGAGCACGCTTATTATATTGACTACCGTAATGCCAGACCCAAGTATGTTGAACACTTTTGGAATTTAGTCAATTGGCATTTTGTTAATGACAATTTAAATAAATAAATCACTTGTTTTTACCTTCCCCCCATCATTTTTTAATTCACTTTTGCTTTTTTTTTAGCTATATTTAAGTATTAAGTAAAAAAGGCAAATGAGCATGTCCGAATCTGCATTAATGAATTGTTATCCGCGCTTACCTATCGCATTTACTCATGGCAAAGGTATTTGGTTATATGATAAAACTGGCAAACGCTATCTGGATAGTTTTAGCGGTCTGGCGGTAACGGCCCTAGGTCATGCGCATCCCGCGGTAACTGCAGCAATTACCAGCCAAGCAGATAAGCTAATGCATATATCTAATCAATTTGTTGTATCTGAACAAGAATTGTTAGCTGAAGAGCTGTGTAAATTGGCAAATTTACACCAAGCTTTTTTTTGTAATTCTGGCGCCGAAGCAAATGAAACCGCAATTAAGTTATCACGTTTATATGGACTCAAGAAAAATATTAATGTACCACAAATTATCGTCACTGAAAAAAGTTATCACGGCCGCACCCTTGCCACTTTAAGTGCCTCTGGGAAACGCTCTTTACAAGTAGGTTATGAGCCTTTAGTGAGAGGGTTTATTCGAGTACCTTATAATGATTTAAAAGCTATTGAAAAAATCTTAAAAATGCGTCAGGACATTAGTTCTATCATTATTGAACCTATCCTAGGGAATGCTGGTGTTGTGGTTCCAGATCAAGACTACTTACCAGCCATTCGACAATTATGCGATCAACATGAAATATTGTTGATAGTCGATGAAGTGCAAACTGGATTATGCCGTACCGGTACAATTTTTAGCTATCAATCTGCAGATATCTTACCGGATATTCTAACGCTGGCAAAATCGCTTGGGAATGGTATTCCGATAGCAGCTTGCTTAACCAAAACGCAAATCGCAGATTTGTTTAAACCCGGTAAACATGGATCAACCTTTGGTGGCAACCCATTATCGTGTCAAGTCGCGCTAGCTATACTTAAATTTATCGATAAAACAAATCTCACTGCACATGTAAATAAAATAAGTCAATTGCTCATGCAATCGTTAAAAGACTCTTTACAAGCGATTGATGAAGTCACTGCCATTCGTGGTAAAGGTTTAATGATTGGTATAGAATTAAATCAGCCATGTGCGGATTTACGTGAAGCAGCGTTGCAACAACAGTTACTCATCAATGTTACAGCGAAAAATGTTATACGACTATTACCTGCATTAACTATTACTGAAGAAGAGGTCGATTTGCTTGTAAAAAAATTAACGACTACGCTGAAAAATTATTTTACTACAACTATTACCTGCTAGCGCAATGTGAGCCAAGAGAGCTACAGATAAATTTATACTTTACTAAGACAACAAGTCTTTTCACGTGCTTGTTACAAGCTACGATTAGATATAAACTATTTAAATAACCTTGTCATAATTTAAAAGGATTTTTTATGCCGTATTCATTGCCAACACAATTCCCATTATCCGAATGGGAAGCGACAAAAATTACTTTACATCTTTTTCTACAAATTATCGGTAAAATACGCTTACAACTGCACCCTAAACGCAATCATTGGTGGCATGTGACATTTTTTTTAACGCCTTCAGGATTGACTACTGGCGCAATTCCATTTGCAGATAAACTATTTGCGATTCACTTTGACTTTTTATCGCACCAGCTTCTTATAGAAACCAACCAAAATGAACATAAAAAAATTTCATTAGAAAATTTATCCGTTAGTGATTTCT
>JBCDIY010000277.1:0-2344 GCA_038748435.1 Pseudomonadota bacterium
AAAATCTTTAGTATTACGTGTGACAATGGTTGCCGAATTGATTAAGGCAATTGCTGCTATTTGACCGTCACAAACTGGTAGTGGGTGCCCTAATTTTTTTCTTCTTGCCATTAATTCACCGTAGGCGCATGCAGCCATACCATTAAATTGAAAACTATGCAAAAAATAGTCAAACTTTTCATAACATGGTAGTGACAACTAAAGTACAATTTGGTAACATAGTGGTGAAGACGTCGTATCCTTGTTGAGACTGACTTCTTCAGGGCCAGTAAGCTTGGGGGGGCTTGCTGGCTTTTGTTTATCTGGAGTAACCATCACCATGCAACATTTGCTATCTATCGATGATTTAAATCCAACCATTTTAAAGCAACTCTTTGTTGAGACACAGAAAATATTGAATGATGCAACGCCAATCCGCGAGAGTAAACATCATGTTGTGGCGACGATGTTTTTCGAACCGAGTACGCGGACTAAGTTGAGCTTTAGTTTGGCCGCGCAAAAACTTGGATTTAGCCTTTTAGATTTTGATCAACAAAAATCATCGGCTATTAAAGGTGAAAGCTTAATCGATACGCTACAAAATTTACAAGCTATGGGGGTGAATCTTTTTGTCATGCGCCATCCCAAGCAAATGATATTCGACGAAATACACACAGCGTTAAAACCAACTTCACATTTAATTAATGCGGGAGATGGCACCAATCAACATCCGACTCAGGCATTAATCGATGTATTTACTTTACAACAGCATTACCCAGATTTAACCCAAATCAAGATCGCTATCGTTGGTGATATTAAACATTCGCGTGTTGCGCACTCGAATATTGCATTATTAAAAATGTTAGGTGTAGAGCAAATTCGCTTAATAGGCCCTGCAGATTTTTTAAATACTATTGAAGGTTTCGAATGCTTCGAAGATTTTGATCAAGGCATAAAAGATGTTGATGCCATTATGTTATTACGCATCCAAAAAGAACGTATGTCGCAAGCGCAAATTCCTAATTTAGCAACTTATGCTGAACAATATGGGTTGTCACCAGATAAATTCGCCTTAGCTAATAAAAATGCGATTATTTTACATCCTGGTCCGGTTAACCGTAATGTAGAAATTAGCACTGATTTAATCGAGCATCCACGTTCACAGATTTTAAAACAGACTCAGCATGGCGTAGCGATTCGCATGGCATTGTTGCAGTATTTCGTCAAACCAGTGTAGCCGGTGTGCAGCAAAGCGAAACACCGGGTAAGCTAATTTAATTTTAAATTCCCCGAGATTGCGCTACGCTTATCTCGGCTACAGCACTTTATAGAAGTGTAGGTTGGGTTGAGGAACGCAGCCCAACAAGCCTAATGTAGTCGCTATGCAGCGAGAGTAAAATACCGGGAAATTGATTAGCTTGATTATAAAAATAAATATTAAAACTGCATTCCATACCCATCAGATTCACCATTTATTATCTGGTTAATTTCAAGTTGAAATAACGTTCAATTTCCTCATTTTGTAATTCAATGGCTTTGTAAGCACCTTTTAATTCTGCTTCACTTTCTGCTGATTCGATAACTTGTTTATAACCAGTTTTAGCAGCAGCACTTACCTGGCTGAAGAAAGTGGAGGTATTGATTTGCGTTGTCGAGGCATTGCTTGGGATTTCTGCTGCGCTGATCTCTTCAATATTTGCTGCAGCGTTAGTTGGTTCGTTAGTTCCTAGAAGTGATAGAACTTTTTGTGTAGATGTATTCGCAGCTGCAAAAAATCCATTTACCTCTTTAGTAAAAGACATATTTGGTTTAGCAAGTACAACTGGAGTGTTTTGCGGGTTTGGTTGTTGTTGTTCAGACGAGTTAGGGGCTATTAAAGTGGTATCAGATGGTTTTTGATCTTGCTCTGGCGGTGTTGAGCTTGGGCTCTGTGAAATCTTTTTACTCGACGGATTCCAAAGATTCCACGAATCCAACCAAGAATTTCCGCCATTACTATTTTCAGTTGGAATACCAGACGTTGTATCTTCTAATGAATCCCAGCTGCCATCTTGTTCGTCATTATTTGGATATTCAGTTGATGTTTCCTTAAGCAAAGTCGCAAGATTTTTGAGAAAAACTTCTAGGTTTTGCTTTGTCTCTGGTTTATTTTCTGGCTCTATTTCTGGTTTTTGCTCTGTTTCTTGCTCTAGAGTGTCGCTTGTAACATGAGGTTTTTGCGTTAATTTTTGTACTATATCAAGTATATTTTTCTTTTGCACGGTATGATTTTCACGTTTATCATCATCAAAGGTAGGAAAAGATTTAGAAATCTTTGTACAAAAGTCCGCGAAAAACACTCCGTAAAATGAATTTATACTATTAT
>JBCDIY010000278.1:0-2322 GCA_038748435.1 Pseudomonadota bacterium
ATTGCCCATATCGATCATGGTAAATCGACTCTCTCTGATCGATTAATTCAACTATGTGGTGGTTTAACAGATAGAGAAATGGCAGAACAAGTTTTAGATACTATGGATTTAGAACGTGAACGCGGGATTACCATCAAAGCGCAAAGCGTGACATTAAATTATCAAAGCCAGGATGGCCAAACTTATCAATTAAATTTTATCGATACGCCAGGCCATGTCGATTTCTCTTATGAAGTTTCACGCTCCTTAGCTGCGTGTGAAGGCGCTTTACTCGTTGTCGATGCCGCGCAAGGCGTTGAAGCACAAACGGTAGCGGTGTGTTATACCGCTGTCGAACAAGGCTTGGAAGTGTTACCGGTATTAAATAAATTAGATTTACCGCAAGCCGATCCCGAGCGTGTAATTCATGAAATTGAAGAAATTATCGGTATTGAAGCTGAGGATGCGATTCGTGTGACGGCAAAAACCGGTAGCGGTGTGGCCGAATTATTAGAAGCAATCGTCACTAAAATTCCAGCGCCAGAAGGTGATGTGAATGCACCATTACAAGCATTAATCATTGATTCTTGGTTTGATAATTACGCCGGAGTCATTTCATTAGTGCGCGTCAAGCAGGGTGTGCTCAAACGTGGTGAGAAAATCACCATGATGTCTACCAATAAAAGTTATGAAATCACCCAATTGGGCCAATTCACCCCTAAAGCAAAACAAATTGAGCAATTAAGTGCTGGTCAAGTTGGTTTTGTTATTGCAGGTATTAAAGAAATCGGTGCAGCGCCTGTCGGCGACACGATTACAAATTTTAAAAATCCTGCGATTGAAGCTTTGCCTGGGTTTAAAACCGTGCAACCTCAAGTTTATGCTGGAGTGTTTCCAGTCAATTCTGAAGATTACGAAAATTTTAGAGATGCATTGGCCAAGTTAAAAATCAATGATGCGGCTTTATTTTACGAACCAGAGAATTCTGAAGCTTTAGGATTTGGATTTCGCTGTGGGTTTTTAGGCATGCTGCATATGGATATTATCCAGGAGCTATTGGAACGCGAATATCATTTATATTTATTTACTACAGCGCCAACGTTGATTTATGAAATTTTAACGACTCAAGGCGAAACTGAAAAAGTCGATAATCCAGCCTGTTTACCTGAAGCGAATTTAATCCAAGAGACGCGCGAACCTATCGCTGAAGTTAATATACTCATGCCACAAACCTATGTTGGGCCAGTGATAACTTTATGTGTTGAGCGTCGGGGCGTACAAAAAAAGATGTTATATTTGGGTAATCAAGTTTCGCTTACCTATGAAATGCCAATGAGTGAGATTATCTTAGATTTTTTTGATAAGCTAAAGTCTGTTAGTCGGGGTTATGCCTCATTGGATTATCACTTTAAGTATTTTGTGGCGGCCAATTTGGTGAAATTGGATATTCTAGTGAATAGCGAACGCGTCGATGCAATGTCACAAATCGTCCATAAAGATCAAGCCTACTATCGTGGCAGACAGATGGTAGAAAAATTACGCGAATTGATTCCCAGACAAATGTATGATGTAGCGATTCAAGCAGCAATTGGTAATCACATAATTTCGCGGCAAACGGTCAAGGCTCTACGCAAAAATGTGACAGCAAAATGTTATGGTGGTGATGTATCGCGTAAAAGGAAATTACTGGAAAAACAAAAAGCCGGAAAAAAACGCATGAAACAATTTGGTAAAATCGAAATTCCCCAGGATGCATTTTTAGCGGTGTTAAAAGTTGAGAAGAAAAAATGAATATTAACTTTGAATTGATTTTAGTTCTATTAACAGCCGGCACTGGAGTGTTTTGGTTAGCTGGCAAACTTTATCAATGGATAAAAAAAACTGAAGCAAAAAAATGGTTAGTGTCCGTTGGCTCATTTTTTCCTATTTTATTATTGGTGTTAGTCATTCGTGGTTTTATCTTTGAACCATTTCGTATTCCTTCAGGATCATTAAAGCCAACACTGGATGTCGGAGATTTTATTATCGTCAATAAATTTGATTACGGACTTCGGTGGCCGTTGACGAATAAAAAAATTATCAACACCGGCGAGCCTAAAGTTGGCGATATTGTCGTATTTTATTGGCCGGCAAATCCATCGATTTATTTTATTAAACGCGTCGTCGCTGTCCCAGGCGATCGCTTAAGCTATATTAATAAAGAACTGTATATTAATGGCAAACCAGCAAAACAAACCTTGGTGGGCCAAGCGTTTGATAACGATCAAGTTGGCGATCGTTGGTTAGTTAATGTAAAACGCGAAGATTTACTTGGGGTAAAGCATGATATTTGGCTGCGTTCAG
>JBCDIY010000279.1:0-2315 GCA_038748435.1 Pseudomonadota bacterium
CAAAGCAAGACATTTAGATTGACGCCCCCTTTTTTGTATGCAAAAATCGTAAGCATCGTACGAAATTTACATATCAAGAATGCAAAGAAATTACCGATAGAGATAAAATACGGCGTCAATGTCACAGCAAAACAGCTCAAATCTATGGAATGCTTTTTGGATGAGAATAACCTTCCCTATGGCCTTTTGATAAATCAAAATACAAAAGCTTTTTGGCTTACTAAACGTATTTCTCAACTACCTGCCACTTACTTATAGAAAAATTAATCCTTATCAATAAAAACACTGCAATCAGGCGTCCATGACGGTGTACAGATCGCTAAAAATCTAACAATTTCATCCGTATTGTAATGGCATATTGATTTATAGTAACAAATTATTAGATTAATCTGCTTTATACTGCGAGCTTTTGTGTAGTAAACTTTGTACTTCAGCATCAGTAGTTTGGGAAAAATCTTGGTACCAACTGCCAATCGCAAAAAAATCTTTTGGCGTGCGCAAGCAAACAATCTCATTGACTTCATTACTTAATTTATCTAGCGTACTCTGTGGCGCCACTGGGATTGCCATAATAATCCTCTTACAAGCTTTTTCATGGAGTGCTTTAACAGCACTAAGAATAGTCGCGCCGGTGGCAATGCCATCATCGATTAAAATCACAGTTTTATTTGTTAAATTAAGTGGATTTTTATTACCTCGGTAAAGCACGGCACGGCTTTCTAAAACTTGTTGTTCTTTAATAATTTCCGCTTCAATTAACTGCTCTGGAATATCCATAGCTTGAATAACTTCTTGATTAAATACTTTAATTCCACCTAAAGCAATGGCACCCATGGCAAGTTCTTCATGGCCTGGATATGGTACGCCTAACTTACGTACCAAAAATACATCTAAAGGCAGCTTTAATCTTTTTGCAACCGGATAAGCCACAGGTACCCCACCTCGCGGTAAAGCTAATATCATTGTATTTGGTCTTGCATGATAAGCTAAGAGCTTTTCTGCTAGTCGATTGCCTGCATCGATGCGATCGTGAAAAAAATCTGCCATAGTTATCCTTGGTTTTGTTGATAGCTAATGCGATATATCACGCCAGCGTGATCATCAGAAACCAATAATGCGCCATCTGGCATAACTAAAACATCTACCGGTCTACCCCAAACATTTTCACCTTGCAACCAACCATAAGCAAACGGTTTAACTGCTATAACTTTGCCCTCTTTAATATCTACTGCCACTACTTGATAACCAATCTTTTTACTACGGTTCCAAGAACCATGCTCAGCAAGAAATAGCGCATCTTTATATTTAGCTGGAAACATTTTACCCGTATAAAAAGCAACACCCAGCGCTGCAACATGTGCTGGCAGTTGCCAAGCTGGTGGTGTCATACCTTGTTTGGAAATGTTCTTATTAACATAATCAGGTGCGGTTATATTATCACCATAAAAAAATGGAAAACCAAAATCCATGCCGGTTTTGGGTGCTCGATTGATTTCATCAGGCGGTAAGTTATCTCCCATCCAATCTTGACCATTATCACTAAACCAAAGGACCTTGGTTTGAGGTTGCCAAGCAAAGCCCATGGTATTGCGTATGCCTTTGGCATAGATTTGCAAATCTTTACCATCTTCACGCATGCGCATAATGGTACCAAATTTTGGATTCGAGTTACGATAATTACAAGTATTACATGGCATACCTATACCAACATACAGCCAATTGTCAGGGCCAAACTTAATATAGCGATAACCGTGCCAACGTTTGTTTGGAAGTTGTTTATTGATAATTATTGATTTTGGTTTAGCATCCAATTGCTGCATGATATTTTTATATTCAATGATCCTATCAATTTCGCCGACATATAAATTACCATCTTTAAATGCAACCCCATTTGGGTAATTAAACTCGTTACCAATAGAAATAATTTTCTTAGCCAGTGTCATGGTCTCATTAGGTAATAACGCAAATACCTTGCCTTGTGTGCGAGTACCCACAAATACTACTCCATCGGGCCCTAAAGCCATTTGACGCGCATCTGGAACATGAGCATATATCGATATTTTAAATCCAGGAGGTAAATGAATTTTATCTAAAGGTAAATTCTGCGCACAAGCATAGCTTGTTATAAATAAAAAAGTCAGAATAAAAAATTTTAGTTTGTGTTTCATGGATAATCACTCTCAATAGGATAATGATCCGGTGTTTCGCTTTGCTGCACACCGGCTTGTATGTTTACAAAGGTAAGCTAATGTGGCTTAATTTCAACGACGGTTGGGATGGGAGAAGTGAGCTTGTACACCGGCTAAGGTTACAAA
>JBCDIY010000280.1:0-2310 GCA_038748435.1 Pseudomonadota bacterium
AAAAAAAATACACATTTAATTTGGATAGACTGTGAAATGACAGGTCTGGATACTGAAGTTGATCGTCTCATCGAAATTGCAGTAATCGTCACTGACAAAGATCTCAATGTGATTGCTGAAGGTACGCCTATCGCGATCCATCAAGACGATGCTCTACTCAACGCCATGGATGAATGGAACACCAAAACTCATGGCAATTCCGGTTTAGTCAAACGCGTTAAACAAAGCCAATATGACGAACAAAAAGCGGAAGCAGAAATCTTAAAATTCTTACAGCAATATCTTTTGCCACATAAATCACCCATGTGCGGCAACAGCATTCACCAAGACCGACGCTTCTTAAAAAAATGGATGCCGAATTTAGAAAAATTTTTTCATTACCGTAACTTAGACGTCAGTACTATTAAAGAATTAGCGAGACGTTGGGCACCGGAAATTTTAGTTGGCATGAAAAAAGAAGCTAAACATACGGCTATCTCTGATATTCAAGATTCCATCGATGAATTAAAACATTATCGCCAGCACTTTTTTACCTTTGCACATAAAGAATCACTCTAAAATTTATAAATTACCCCTGCATCATTTCATGCAAACGACTGCGGGTACGAGTAAAATCGAACTGTAATTGTGGGTGAGATTTTAATCCATCGATATCAACTTCAGCGCAGATAAATAGTTTAATTTTTTGGTCGTAAAACACATCGATAACATCGATGAAATAGCGACTAGCTTCAACATTGGCTTTTTCTAGTTGTGGCACATCACTAATAAACACGATGGGATAATAACGTGCGATCTCTATATAATCATTCTGTGAGCGTGGGATGGAACACAGCATCTGAAACTCAAACCAAATCGCGTGATGACCTAGCGCAAAAACTTTAATTTCTCTCTCATTAATTACAATCGAAGTATTCTCGATTACGTGTTCACTTAATTGCTTAAAAATCTCATGCATTTGTTGTTGATTTGCTTGATTATGTGGAGATACATAGCGTCTTTGGTTTTTTAAATCGAATACCCGATAATCTTGCTGCGTCGGTAAATGCATCACATCGACATGTTGTTTAATCACTTCGATTGCCGGTAAAAAACGTGCTCTATGTAAGCCTTTTTTATATAATTCATCCGGTGCTAGATTCGAAGTCGTCACGACCACTAGCCCAGCATCAAACAACGCCATAAGAACATTTTTTAAAATCATCGCATTGCCGATGTCATTGACAAAAAATTCGTCGAAACATAGCACATCGTATTGGCGTGCGAGTTCTTTGGCAATTAGCGTTAATGGATTTTTTTTACCTTGATAAAATTCAAGTTTACCATGAATGAAGCGCATGAATGGGTGGAAGTGAATTCGCAAAGCTTTTTGTTTAGGCAAGCAGGCATGAAAAATATCCATCAAAAATGTTTTACCAATACCAACACTGCCCCACAAGTATAAACCTTGAAGCGGTTTTTTAAACCACTTACGTAATGGATTAAAAGTTTGCCAACGAGTGGTTTGTAATTGCTGGTATAAATGCTCCAATTTTTCTAGCGCTATGAGTTGCACCGAATCAATATGATAATTCTTTTCACGAACGATGGTTTGGTAATGTTGTTTAGGCGTCATTTTCAAATGTTGTTTTACCTGCTTGAGACAAACTAGCTAGGACTAAAATAGGATATGGCTTTGCCAATCGCAACATTTTTTTTGCGGTAACACGTTGAAACATAATATATTTTTTTAAAATTTACAAATTTATAGTATAACTGCAAATTTGTAAAAACTCCAGGAACAGTAGCTTATCGTAACATTATCAAGATTGTTGTAGTTTTACATAAAGAAATAAAAAAATAATAACCCAGTGGTTCCGCTAAGCTCAACCACTGGCTACAGCGAGCTTTACACGGCACCTTGATTTTTATGCCAGTATGTCGGAAAATATTCGACATACTGGAGAGTTTATGAATATTGAAACGTTACGTAAACTAGCAGGGAAAGAAGAAATTGACTATCAATTTATCGTTTCCGCACTTGCAGGCTACGCACGTCCGAGAGATAAAATTTCTAATTGGTTAAAATCAGGACAACTTATTCGTGTTAAAAAAGGTCTGTATATCTTTGGCAAAAGTGTAGCACTACAACCGTATTCAAAAGAAGTACTAGCTAATTTAATCTATGGTCCTTCGGCAATATCTTTAACATATGCCTTAAGTTACTACGGTTTAATCCCCGAACGTGTTGATGTCATTACAAGCGTTACCAATAAACGTCATAAGTCTTTTGCAACTTGTATTGGAGAATTTAGCTATTATGCTTTGAAC
>JBCDIY010000281.1:0-2307 GCA_038748435.1 Pseudomonadota bacterium
ACAGAGACGAGCAGATACAACATATCAAAGTGGTAGTAGAATCACTCAATGAAGCGATTGCTAAAATTCCTGTAGATAAAGGAACTTTTTATAAAGCTATCGCTGATCGCCTCATTAAAATTCGCAGCCAATATTTAAAAGACTTAGGTTTGGATGTCGAGGCTGAGCGAACTAAGGAAACAGCTGTAGTCAAAGCAGATGAAAGTGCGTTGGTTGAAGTTTACATCTCCATATATTCAGCCGAAGGTATGCATATAGAAAAGTGGGCAAAGTTACTCGATACCATGTTGGATAGAATTATTACAAGACCGATATATGAGAATGAGCAGCATGCGATAACCGCTCTACGTAACGCGGTAGACAAACAAAAAGAAGCTTATATTGCAATTTCTATTCCAAAAACTAGTATCATGCAGTTAACCGAAGAAAATAGACCGAAAGATAGATATGGAAATTTTTTGTTAGTCATTGATGATAAGGGTTTAGATAAAACCAAGATTTCAAAATTTGTCCATAAATCAGGACTCTATCGTTTTGTTGAGCACAAACTCGTGTTAGAAAAACCCATACATTTTTTATAAAAAGTGTATTATTGTTAAGTATTTTATGGCATAAATTGCTAAAATTAACAAATGGATAACAACGTGGCATGGAGTGCTTTAAGTATGATGTAGGTTGAATTAAGTCAAACGCAGCCTAACAAAAAAATTAAGATTTTGAGTAAGCTTTTAACAAAGCACGACGCGTTTTGCGTTAAACCACCAATGATTTGAGAGGTGATATGCCACCAGGCCAGCAGCAATCCGGACAAGATCCAGATAATTCACTGACACCACTTTGGTTGACCCTTGGTGCTTTTGTACTAGGTGGCTTTATTTGGTTTTTTTTCAAAACCTATATCATTGCATTTGTCATGATAATTCGCGGCTTAGAAATCGATTTGCTTGATCTGCTTTTGCCGCAGAGTTGGAGCGCAAACATGGATCAAGCGCGCGCGGCCATCAGTGCTGCGAGTAGTTCTGGTTATCAGAGTGTCACTTTCAGTCAACTTTATGATGTAAGCGAACTAGTTGGTTCTTATTTAAGATTTCCGTTTGCAATCATTCTAGTGATCTTAGCTTTAATATTGTATTTTAAAAAGGCGACGAGTCGTTTTCGTCATGTTTACGATATGCAAACGTTGCTAAATGAAGAATATATCAACTGGCCTCAAGTTGTGCCAGTCGTCAAACTTGATTTAATCAATACAGATATTGATAAAGGCCCGTGGGCCATGGCGGACTCGCCGCTGATGTTTGCTAAAAAAAATCGCTTATTGATAATAGAGAGCTTTCTACCTAAGGCTGCCATGTTGAAAAATAAGGCAATTAACATAGCTTCGATAAAACGTGATGAAGCTAGAAGTATTTTTGCGATGCAACTCGATGTTTATTGGACTGGGCCAGAAGCTTTACCTATCGCAACAAGAGCATTATATGCCGTGTTTGCCGCACGTATTAATTCAGATAGAGCTGCAGCAGAAAAAATCTTAAACCAAATTTCTAAATCGGCAATGACAGGTAAATTGGACTTTAGTCACGTCGATGAAGTAGTCAAAAAATATCAAGATTCAAAAATTGTTAAACAAATCTCGCAGCAACACGCATTTGTAGACACTTTAATGGCTTCGATGTTAGAACACGCACGCGATGATGGTGTGCTTGCTTCGGCAGATTTTCTCTGGTTAAAACCAATCAATCGTAAGCTATGGTTTTTGTTGAATTCCATTGGTAGACAAACCCCATTTACCGAAGTATCGGGTATTTTTGCACACTGGTTAGCGGAAAAAGAACTAGGCCGCAAGATTACCTTGCCGATGATAGAAGAAGCGGTGAATGGATTAGAAAAAGCAATTAAAGAAATCATTGTCAAGCCAGAAGAGAGTGAGGTGGCCGATGGCAATGCTTAGAGGTTTAGAAGCCAGAAATGAACAAGATCCGCAAAAGTTATTGCGTGATACCCGAACCCTAGGCCGTAGGTTTGCAGATTTTTTTACCAATCCGCGTTCAGTTTCAATTGTACTTGCCTCTTTAGGATTTGCCACTTTTATTTTTCCGGCATTTGCAGATTTAATCTTAATCGGTGGGTTCGTTGCGTTTGCTTTTGCTTACACGCGTAAAGTAACTTTACCGTTTCGTATGCCAAAACGCGCGAAGCAATTAGATTACAACGATATTAAACCTGGCGGCAGCCATAAACCAAATATGAGTCGCGGCATTACCCATTTTGGCAACGATATTAATACCAATGAAGAACTGTGGTTTAACA
>JBCDIY010000282.1:0-2303 GCA_038748435.1 Pseudomonadota bacterium
GCAGGGCTGATCACACTGCATGTGAAGGAGCAGCACAGTTTGATGCTTGAGGCTCTGGAGGTCTGGGTGGAGCAAGATGCATCAATAGACTGTTTACCCATGATAACAAAATCAATAGCATGATCAATAACCAATTTATGCAGGATTTTTGCGACGTGTAAAGGTTCTTGCTCTGCAGCAGTCTTAACTAATATAGCTTTATCAACGCCCAATGCTAAGGCAGTCCGCAAAGTTTCTTGGGCTTTTTCCACACCAATACTTACGGCAACTAACTCTGTAACTGTACCTTGTTCTTTTAATCGTACTGCTTCTTCGACAGCAATTTCATCAAATGGATTCATTGACATCTTGGTATTGGCCAAATCAACATCGGTTTTATCAGGTTTTATACGAACTTTAACGTTGTAATCGATGACACGTTTTACCGGAATTAATACTTTCATCACAAACTCTCTTGATTATTCATAATTAGCATTTTCCAACGGAGAAATCAGGTTTGATATGGTTTTTGCACCATTTATTAGCTCAGACCAACTTTCGATGAATATTATAGCAGTTATCCTATTGATCGAGCTAATGATTTTTTCATTAAAATCTAGCCTTATAAACAAGACTTTATCAGAAAAAAACTATAATTTATAAAGATTTTCTGCTAAATTGTCTGCTAATAGCGAAAAGGAGAATGAAGTGACAAGAGATGTGATGCAATACGATGTTGTCATCGTCGGCGCTGGCCCTGCTGGATTAAGTGCTGCGATCCGGCTAAAACAATTGGCACGAGAACAAAATCAGGAGATCAACGTATGTGTTGTTGAGAAAGGTTCTGAAGTCGGAGCACACTTATTATCTGGTGCAGTATTAGAGCCGCGCGCACTCAATGAACTCATCCCGGATTGGCAGTCGTTAAACGCACCTCTCAATACGCCGGTAAAGCAAGATAAATTCCTCTGGCTAACTAGTAAAAAAGCATTTAAGCTGCCAACTCCTGCACCGATGAAAAATCATGGTAATTATATTATCAGCTTAGGTAATTTCTGCCGTTGGTTAGCTGAACAAGCAGAAACACTAGGCGTAGAAATTTACCCAGGTTTCGCCGCTGTCGATGCAGTTTATGACGAATCCGGCGCCATCACAGGCATTGTCACCGGTGATATGGGAATTGACAAACACGGGGAGCGAACTGATCAATTTGAGCCTGGAGTAGAAATTCAAGCTAAACAAGTTTTATTAGCCGAAGGTTGCCGCGGTTCATTAACTAAAAAAATTATTAAACAGTTCAAACTTGATAAAAACTCAGATCCACAAACTTATGGTATTGGCATTAAAGAATTATGGCAAGTTGACGCAAAAAAACATCACCCTGGGCTAGTTATCCACACAGTTGGTTGGCCATTAGATAATAAAACTTACGGTGGTTCATTCTTATATCACTTAGAAAATAATCAAGTTGCCGTTGGCTTTGTCATCGGTTTGGATTATGAAAATCCTTATTTGAATCCATTTGAAGAAATGCAACGTTATAAAACTCATCCGGCTATTCGGGATACGTTTATCGGTGGTAAACGCATTAGTTATGGTGCGCGTGCGCTCAATGAAGGTGGCTTGCAATCGTTACCCAAACTTACCTTCCCTGGCGGCGCAATTATTGGCTGTAGTGCTGGCTTTTTAAATGTGCCCAAAATTAAAGGCAACCATTTAGCGATGAAATCAGGCATGCTCGCCGCCGAAACTATCTTTGCAGTATTAACTAAACACGATGCTTTTGGCCAAGAAATTGAAACTTATACGACTGCATTCAAACACTCATGGGCTTATGAGGAACTACATCGTGTACGTAATATTCGCCCTGGTTTTCGTCATGGTATCCATTTAGGCATGTTAAATGCTGCGCTAGAAACGTATATTTTTCGTGGTCATTCGCCGTGGACATTAGCAAATCATGCCGATTATGCTTCACTTAAACCCGCTATAAATTGCAAAAAAATTAATTATCCTAAACCTGACGGTAAAATTAGTTTTGATAAATTATCTTCGGTTTATATTTCCAATACCAATCATGCTGAAAATCAACCGTGCCACTTACAAATTAAAAATGCAAAATTTCCCGTAGAAGTAAATTTAACAACATACGCCGGACCAGAACAATATTACTGCCCGGCAAATGTTTATGAATACTTGCAAAAAAACGGCAAGTATTATCTACAAATAAATGCAGCAAATTGCGTTCATTGCAAAACCTGTGATATAAAAGATCCTAAACAAAATATTAATTGGGCACCACCACAAGGTGGCGATGGGCCGAA
>JBCDIY010000283.1:0-2251 GCA_038748435.1 Pseudomonadota bacterium
ATTTTTTTAATCTATTTTCATGCTATTTAGGAGATGAACCAATGCCAAGACTTAATAAACCTTTAATTACAGTAACTCTGCTAGGTTGGATGTCCATGATCTGCGGCGCAATTATATTTGCTAATGTTGACGAGGCAACTTCAGGAAATAATGCCAAAATTGCTTGGTTTTCTTTTGGTACATTTATGACGATAACTGGTTTCATGGCTGGAATCATGGTTCCAAGCTATCAGATTTTCATACAAGGTAAAAATGCATTTTGGCAGGGTAAAGTTGACCAGGTCGATGTTGAGAAAGAGTATGCTAGCCCATTATTGGAAGAGACACCAAGATCTCAATGCACTATTCTTTAAATAGTCATTATGTGATCTTAGTGAAACCAAGGGCTATGAAGCTTTTGTTATCCTTGTGTAGGCGGCGTTTACGCACAGGCGGCGTTGTTGTATAAATAGACTCCGTCATCCCCGCGCAGGCGGCGTTGTTGCATAAATCGGACTTGTCATCCCCGCGCAGGCGGGGATCCAGGAGAATCTACGAAAAAATGAGTTATTTCATACAAACCATCCTTGGCACTGACCTGGATTCCGGACATTTTTTGCCCTTCCTCTGGTCAAGCTAGAGGACGATGCCCTAGTTGCAAAAAATTTCGGAATGACAAGAACAAATTGGTTATTTTTTGATTTACGCAACAACGCCTTTTTAAAAGGAAGGACAGAAGGGATTTTTCTGTTGTGTCGATATGTTTTAACAACCTAATATTGACAAATCTCCCCTAACCCCTCTTTGTAAAAAGAGGAGGATGGCTCTGGAGTGATTTACACACCAATGCCGATATAATCTAAGCCATGCGCCTTAACAGCTATTTTGTCTAAGCAATTACGCCCATCGAGAATTAGAGAATTTTTTAACTGCTTTTTAACAAGCTTAAAATCGGCGTGTTTAAAACAATCCCATTCGGTCACAATTAGTAAAGCTTCACAATCGTCTAGACAGGCATATTGATCCTCGGTCAGGATTAAATCACTACGTTGACCAAATTGTTTGGCAATCTCCGGCATAGCTACAGGATCAAATGCTTTAACAACAGCACCTTGTGACCATAATGCTTGCAATAAATCTAAACTCGGTGCTTCACGGATATCATTGGTATTGGGCTTAAATGCTAAACCCCAAAGTGCAATCTTTTTACTGGAAAGGTCAGAGTAATAATGTTGTAATTTTTTTAGCAAAATAAGTTTTTGTTGTTGATTGATTTCATCTACCGCATGCAATAATTGTCCAGAAAGATGCTGCTGTTGCATCATGGCAATTAGCGCTTTAACATCTTTAGGAAAGCACGAACCGCCATAACCACAACCGGGTGATAAGAACTCTGAGCCAATGCGTGGATCCATGCCTAAAGCGTTTTTCACTGCTTCAATATTCGCATTAACTTTGTCAGCTAAGTTAGCGATTTCATTCATAAAACTAATGCGTGCAGCTAGCATGGCATTGGCGGCATATTTAGTTAATTCAGCCGATCGCGCATCCATAAACACGCGCTTTTCAATAGGGAAGTCAGTATAAATTTCACTCATTAATTTTTTTGCTTGAGAAGATTGGCTGCCAAGAATAATGCGGTCTGGCTGCAAAAAATCTGCTAAGGCTTGGCCTTCACGGAGAAACTCTGGGTTTGAAGCCACATCAAAATCGATATTTAAATCACGTTGTTTCAATTCTAGCTTGATAATCGATTCGATCTCATCGACCGTGCCCACTGGGGCAGTGGATTTATTGATAATCAGACGATATTCAGTCAGATTTTGCGCAATACTTTTAGCGACGTTAAAAATAAAGCTTTGATCACATTCGCCATTGACCATCGCTGGACTTTGAACGGTGATAAATTGCGCAACGCCGTGAGCGACACCTGCTTGAATATCAGTAGAAAAAATTAAGCGTTGGGCTTGAATCATTGCATTGACAAGTTCTGCCAAGCCAGGCTCATAGATATCTACTTGTGCTTGATTTAATGCGGCAATTTTTTTTTCGTCAATGTCAATACATAAAACGCTATGTCCCAATTTGGCCAGTCCCGCCGCAGAGACCAAACCGACATAACCGCCACCATAAAAAGTAATATTCATTAATTATCATTTTCCAAACTCGTTTTTGCTATCTTACCATTAGCGAGTTGCTTTAGAAACTTTATTAGAAGTCCCTGTGTATTGTGATTAAACAAAGCATACTCTTAGCCATACTTATTACTAGA
>JBCDIY010000284.1:0-2155 GCA_038748435.1 Pseudomonadota bacterium
GACAAATTACCCTTATACGTTAAATTTGTTGCATGAAATGTTAAAACGTATCAAAGAACGGCCAGAAAATCTTCTCACAGTCGGTGATTTTAATGAAAAAAAACAACATCGTGCTGAATTTATGTTGAATTTTATTACAGACATTATTACTGTCGATGGCTTGCCGATTGATAGAGAATACGCAATCTTTCCCCAACCGCTACATGCGCAGCGTATCGACGACTTACTTAAACAAGCTCATGTCGATCGTGATCAACACATTTTAATCGGTATGCAGTTAGGTTGTCATCGTACTGCAAGACGTGGTTGGAAAATCTGGCAGCGGCAACGCCATGTGCATAAAAAAGTATGGCCAATTGAATATTACACTGAATTAGCGAAAAAATTAAAACAACATGATGCCAACATTCGCATTGTCGTCACTGGTTCCAAACAAGAGCGTTATCTGGCAAAGATGTTTTTAAACGATATGCCAGATACAGTAGATATGATCGGTAAAACGTCGCTATTAGAACTAGCGGCTTTAATGGACAAGCTCAATTTATTAATTAGTCACGATACCGGTACTATGCATATCGCTTGCGCGCGTCGATTGCCATTAGTCACAATGTTTGCCTCAACTGCCACCAAGCGCTACTTTTTTGGGCCTTTTCCACCTAACGATAAACGCAATATTATTCTTGAAAGCGACACCATTGAAAACGTTACTGTGGATTCTGTTTATCAAGCGGCGTTAAAACAATTAGCTGTATTAAAACGAGTTGAACCATGCCAAGCATAAATCCGCAAGTCATTCTTGTAGACCAAGATGATAATCCCATCGGTACCATGGAAAAATATCAAGCTCATCGTGAAGGTCAATTGCATCGCGCGTTTTCGGTATTCTTAATCAACCGCCAACAGCAGATTTTATTACAGCAGCGGTCGCCCAAAAAGTATCATTCACCCTTGTTATGGAGCAATACTTGTTGTAGTCATCCATTGCCAGAAGAAGATATAATCACCGCTGCCAAACGGCGTTTGTTTGAAGAACTCGGCATAGAAGTTACCCAGTTAGAGATTATCGATAGGTTTCACTATAAAAAAAGCTTTGATAATGGTATGACAGAAAATGAAATGGACTACGTTGTAGTTGGTACAATAGCTGATGCACAATTTAATCTGAATCCTGATGAAGTTGCTGCCTTGCGCTGGTTAGCTTTAGATGAAATTGAAGTGCAATTAAAGCAAGATGTAGATAATTTTACTTATTGGTTTCCCCAAGCATTACAAATTCTTAAATCTTTTTTAAATCCCACTGTATTGAAATGATTGAAACCCACGCATTTGCCAAGTGCATACTCACTGGTGAGCATGCAGTGATAAGAGGCCATGATGCTATTGTTGTGCCATTGCAAAGTTTTCCATTAAAATTAACTTATCATCAAACACCACAAGAAAAACAAACAGCGGAAGATGACTTGATTTATCTGTTGTTCGATCATGTGTTTACCAATGCACTAGAAAAATTAAATATACACCCGCAAGAAATTCAAGGCAGCTTTAGTTTAGAAAATCACATCACTATCGGCACCGGATTAGGTTTTTCTGCAGCATTATGTGTTGCCGTGACACGCTGGCTGATTACTATGGGATATTTGACTCAAGATAAATTATTTAGCTTTGCTAGAGAATTAGAAAATGTCTTTCATGGGCAAAGTAGTGGTGTTGATATCGTCGGTGCCATGGCGGATAACCCACAGCTATTCGCCCAACCGGGAGACTATCAAGCGATAAAATGTAATTATCAACCGCTATTACTTTTGACTTATTCAGGTGAAAAAAGTGTTACTAAGAAAATGGTGCATAAAGTCAATGATTTCATCCATGAACAACCAAAACAAGCTGAGAAAGTAGATAAACAAATGCAACAAAGTGCCAGCTTGGCCAAAATGGCATTAGAACAAACCGATGTAGGCCAGGGCACAAAGATCCTGGCGCAAGCATTACAACTAGGTTGTAAATGTTTTCAGGCTTGGCATCTGATCTCTGCGAGTTTAGCCAATCACCTAAAAAGCTTATTCCAAGCAGGTGCGATTGCGGCCAAACCTACCGGTTGTGGGGGTGGTGGTTATGTATTATCTTTATGGTCAGATGAGAAATTGTTCCAGCAAAA
>JBCDIY010000285.1:0-2151 GCA_038748435.1 Pseudomonadota bacterium
ATTCAAATCCGCATTGAATAAAACGGCTGGAATGATTTTATTCGCACCAGTCATTTTTAAACTAAAGCGCATATGCTTACCGGCCAACAAGCGTTGTTCGATAATTGCAAACTCACCGATAAATTGCGGTTCGGGGAATCCTTGCCCCCACGGCTCTAAATTAGCGATTAATTTGGCTAACGGTAAACTGATTTCTTCAGGGGTTAATTCACCGTCGGTAAAAATGCGTTGTTGCAATACATCTTTATCGACGTGTTGTTGAATGACTTGGTTAAATGCTTTGGCAAAGGTTTGAAAATTCTCTCGCCGAATAGTCAGCCCTGCTGCCATGGCATGGCCACCAAATTTGATTATTAAATTCGGCGCTTGTTTGCTGACTAAATCTAATACATCTCGCAGATGTAATCCGCGAATGGAGCGTCCTGATCCTTTTAAAGTATCTGTGTCCGCTTGAGCAAACGCAATCACCGGACGATGATAACGCTCTTTGATACGTGAAGCTAAAATACCAATCACGCCCTGGTGCCAAGTCTTTTCATAAAAACACAAACTCGCGGGGATATGAGTTTGGTTTAAATGTAAATTTTCCATGATTTTAGTGACATCATTTTGCATTTTCGCTTCAATTTCCCGACGTTCTACATTTAATGCTTGAAGTTTCTGTGCCAATTGTAAAGCTGTTGTCTCATCTTTTGCCAACAAACATTGAATGCCTATAGTCATGTCTTCTAACCGCCCTGCTGCATTTAATCTTGGGCCTAAGGCAAAACCTAAATCACGGGAAGTCAGCTTTTCCAAACGTTTTTGCGCAACTTGAGCTAAAGCCCGAATTCCTGGACGGATTTTTGCATGCCGCATGCGCCCTAAGCCTTGATGCACCAAAATACGATTATTATGATCCAAAGGCACAACATCGGCGATCGTTCCCAATGCGACTAGATCCAGGTAATCTGCCATATTAGGTTCTGCAAGTTTTTGTTGCTCAAACCAATTTAATGTCCGTAAATGTTGCCGCACAGCTAACATGACGTAGAATATCACACCGACACCAGCGAGATTTTTGCTGTTAAATTGATCTCCAGGTTGATTTGGATTAACTATTACATCTGCTTTAGGTAATTCAGCTGCTGGCAAATGATGATCGGTAATTAATACATCAATACCATATTGTTTAGCGCGCTCTACACCCGACAGATTAGCAATGCCATTATCTACGGTAATAATTAAATGGGGTTGTTTGCTTTTATGCGCTTCCTCAACAATCTCCGGTGTTAAACCATAACCATATTCAAAGCGGTTCGGCACTAAAAAATCCACTTGCTTTGCACCAAAATCTTGCAATGCCTGCATGGCCAATGCGGTACTGGTTGCCCCATCTGCATCGAAGTCACCGATAATCAAGATACGATTTTGTGCTTGCATATGTTTAAAGATTAATTCCGCTGCTTGATTAATATTGCTCAACGCATGAAATGGCAATAATTGGGTTAATTTTTTTTCTATGCTTTGTGCATCTTTGATGCCGCGATTGGCGTAAATACGCCGTAGCAACGGTGGTAATGTTTGCGGTAGATTGGTGATATCTTCTGCTTTACTGATAATTTCCATAATAAATAATTTGCTTGATTTTCGTTTATTTTGCTTGCTATGCTATTATCAAACGAGTTCAACTAAAATGCAATCATTTAAGATCTGGAGTAAATCTTGGAAATCGAGTTAGATCAACCATTTGGTGATTATCAAATTCAAAGTTACTCGCCTGGCCAAATTAAAATTAATAATCAAACTTACCATCATACCATCGTTATCAGTTTAGATAGCTTAGAGACCGACTGGAAAATTTCTGCTATTGAAGAGCTGACAAAGCTACACTTAGAAAAAATTTTGCTAATGAAACCAGATATTTTGTTGATCGGCACCGGCGCAACAACAAAATTTTTGACTTCAGAGCTTACAAGCTTATTGCATGAAAATAATATCGGTATTGAATCTATGACTACTGATGCAGCGTGTCGCACTTTTAATGTGTTGTCTACAGAAAAACGTGCTGTGGTTGCTATTTTGTTTTTGTAAATACGTATTATAATTCAATTTATTTTAATTCAATTGATTTTATTAATTAAGGGGGAAAAAAGCCTCCAAAAAGTCTTC
>JBCDIY010000286.1:0-2120 GCA_038748435.1 Pseudomonadota bacterium
GGCTTTTTTGAAACTTAAGAAGATATAAACTAAAAAATAAAATAAGTCCGATGCCAACAAGAACAAGCAAATATTGCAACAGTAAAACATGCACAAAACAATAATAAATAAAAACAATCGCGAGGATAGAAATGAAAAAAAATGATGTCATTGAAAAAAATGAAACGGTCATAGGATCTGTTTTTCTCATTATCTCTGAATGGAAATAAGATCGCTTTTTAAAGTAAATTGACCACCAAAGCACACTCCAAACGATACTTGCTAGGAAAGCCAGATGCCAATCAAAAAACTGATACAAAATGCCGTAGATGATAGGGCCAGACAATCCGCCTAAATTGGTTCCTATATATAAATAGACATAACCTCGATCTCGATGCTTGTCATTATCCTGATAAAAATAGGCAAGTAAATTCGAATTCGATGAGATAAATATCCCTGTCCCGTAGCAGATACAGGCCAGTCCGATATAAATAGCAGAGGATGTTGCAGATAAAGCCATGATACTATTGCCAATGAGGGAAAAGAATATACCCCAGAGCACCGTCGTTTTAAAATTAAATAATCGATCAGCTAAAAATCCACCGAGGATCGCCATAGCAAAGGTGAGTGAAGTAAACGTCCCATAGATAATATAAGCGTTCGAATGCGTAAACTCATAGGCATGAATGATGAACAGCACTAATATAGATTGTAACCCCCAATAACTAAATCGTTGGACAAATTCTGCGGTGACTAATGTCGTCAATGTTTTTGGTTGTTGCAAAATGCCTTCCTTAATGCATGTATGTTGTGGAATAAAACAAGGATATTATACGTGATAATAGATTGATGTGTTAAACAGATTCATCGGGCTTGACAAGCAGAGTTCAACGATCACTTTTATAGTGAGATGTAACACATCAAAGTGAGCTTATAACCAGCAATACTATAGAATTTATAAAATAAAGCAATCAGCCATTTTTTTTGGAAGTATTTTTAGGCAAATGTTTTTTTAATAAATTAAGCAACATATCACATTGCTCCCCTAAAAATAACGTATTTTGCCTTAAGTCTTCAGCTTGATTTTCAAATAACATCAGCGTTGCATTAACTTCACCTCTAAGCGTGTTAAATTGTTGTAATAGGCGTTCCCAATCTTTTTTGTGGCTCATCTGATACAGTTTCAATTTGCGCAGATTATTATCTGCATCTACAGCCATAAAGCCCCGCACTTCAATTTTTTTTGGTAAATTTTTAAGAATTGGGGCATATTTTTTTGCTACACCAAGCTTGGTCGTTGCTAATAAGAGTTCGGGTTGATACCTTTCTGCGGGTTGAAGTCGGCAAGATTTACACAATGTATGATACAGTGCGGTTAATCTATTACTCACTACTTTTTTAGTGATGATTTCACCAGTTTTGGTGGCTTTGACTTGTGTTTCACCAAGTTCAATCGAAAAAGACTCCTGTGGTAAATGTGCCATACATATGTCAATAAGGTGGGCTGGCAATGTTTTCGAAACAGAGATATAAGGCTCATCCGGCGTGAAAGGTTTTAAGATTCGGTCATCTTGATATTGTGTGCTAGAAAAAAAATCAAACCGCGCATCTGACAGGAGGATAGCGCAAAAATGTAGAATATCACTCTTAGGTTGTGTCATTGGCATCGTTATTCCTCGTGCAAGTTCTAGGTCACCTAGTTAAAATTGAGATACAGTGATTTTTAAGCATCTGAGTACAATATGCCTTTCTATCAATGCATCTCGCAATGTGATAAAAGTCATTACTTTTTATAGAAATAATGAGGTTTTAAGCTATTTCTATAGGTAAGTAGTGTTTCCTTTTATCTGGAATCTGCTGCCAATAGAAGGGCAATCTAGTTGATAAAAATTTAAACGATTGCGCCGGATGCGCGAGTTTGATAAGCTCTTCATAGCCTTTTCAACTCCATTTTAGTTGATTTAGGTTAGTGGAGTCGCGGTGTCTCACCACTGCGGCTTCACGCTCAATATTATTATAATTATTGTTGTTACCAATTGCGTCAGTAACGTTATCAATTATAATCGGATTTTATACGAATGTACAATCACATTTTCGTATAGTTTATGTATTGACTGTTAATTGATAGGACACAAATCCGA
>JBCDIY010000287.1:0-2100 GCA_038748435.1 Pseudomonadota bacterium
ACTGTAGATAGAATGATTGGTATCCCTTTTGGTTTTATTCGTGGGATATTTGTCATTGCATTTTTATTTTTGTTGCTCAATGTCAGTCAATCTGATAAAAATATTCCTGCGGTAGAACATTCGTTTTTAGCACCAAGATTCATGCCCATCGTTGCTTGGTTGCAAGAGGTATTACCTAAGGATATACTGCCGCAAAAGCAAAATGTGCAAATAGCAAAACAATTAAAACTGCAAGATTTAAACAAGTCCGTTGAGCAAAATGAGGTGAAATAGCTTATGTGTGGTGTTGTCGGTATCGTTGCCAAACAAGCAGTCAATCAAGATATTTTTGATGCCTTAACGGCATTGCAGCATCGTGGCCAAGATGCTGCGGGTATTGTTACCTGCAATGGCAGTCGATTATTTTTGCGCAAAGGTAATGGTTTAGTGCGTGATGTCGTCCGTGCACGTCACATGTATCAATTACAAGGTGAGATGGGAATTGGTCATGTGCGTTACCCTACTGCAGGGAGTGATTCGCAATCGCAAGCGCAACCATTTTATGTCAATTCACCTTACGGTATCATGCTTGCCCACAACGGTAACTTAGTCAATTATGAAGCCTTGCGTAAGGAATTAATCCATAACGATTTACGCCATATGAATACCGAATCGGATTCGGAATTAATCTTAAATGTGTTTGCTCACGCATTACAAAAATTAAATAAAGTCACCATTGAGCCTAAAGATATTTTCACTGCGGTTGCCGAAGTGCATCAACGTTGTCATGGTGCTTATGCTGTGGTTGCGTTAATTAGTGGTTTAGGCATTGTTGCTTTTCGTGACCCCTATGGTATTCGCCCCATTGTATATGGTGAGCGACAAACCCCCGATGGTAATAAAGAATATATGGTGGCTTCAGAAAATGTTGCCTTAGATGTTTTAAATTTTCAATTCATCAGTGATGTTGCGCCAGGCGAGGCTATTTTTATCTCAGCGGATGGTGAACTGCATCGGCAACAATGCGCTGCTAAAACGCAATTATCACCTTGTTTATTTGAATTCGTATATTTAGCCAGGCCAGATTCAGCTATCGATCATATTTCTGTATATAAAGTGCGTTTACGTTTGGGAGAACATTTAGCCGATAAAATTAAACAGACTTGGCCGGATCACGATATCGATGTCGTTATGCCAATTCCAGATACCAGTCGAACGGCTGCTTCAGCTTTAGCTTCAACATTAGGATTAAAATTTCGTGAAGGTTTTGTTAAAAATCGCTACATTGGCAGAACATTTATCATGCCGGGGCAGCATACGCGGCGTAAGTCAGTGCGACAAAAACTCAATACCATTCCGCTAGAATTTGAGGGTAAAAATGTTTTGTTGGTCGATGATTCCATTGTCCGTGGTACAACCGGCAAAGAAATCATTCAAATGGCAAGAGATGCCGGTGCAAAAAAAGTTTATTTTGCCTCAGCAGCACCAGCGGTGCGCTTCCCCAACGTTTATGGTATCGATATGCCGGCGGCGAGTGAGTTAGTTGGGCATAATCGCGATATTGCCGAAATCTGTCGTGTGATGAACGCGGATAAATTAATCTTTCAAGATTTAGAAGTATTAATCAAAGCTGCCCAAGAGGGCAATCCTAGCATCAAACAATTCGAAGACTGCGTATTTACCGGTAAATACATTACCGATGGTGTCGATGCGGCTTATCTTAAACATTTAGAATCTAAGCGTAAAGATAGTAAGCGCCAGCAACAGAATTTAGATATTACCAGTTTGGATTTGTTAGATTAGAAAATATTCGTAGCCGGTGTGAAGCGCAGCGCAACACTGGATCAGCTCCAAAAAAATTCACCAATTTAATAAAACCTTAAGTTTTGTATGATAGAATAAATGCTAACTGTAAAAAGTTTATTATTATCATTCAGTTAAGTTGTACAAAAATGTTTGAACCAATCCGTAATTTCTTAAGATTATTTAAAACGTCACCCGAAGATCCAGTTTGTCAGCGTTTTCATAGCTTGATATCCCAAGGTAAATTTCCACAATTTCAAGATGAATTTTCATCGAAAGATCAAGAAGGTAAAAAAAAGATTTTAAGTTCGATAAATA
>JBCDIY010000288.1:0-2081 GCA_038748435.1 Pseudomonadota bacterium
ATGGAAAGATTATCACGATTACTTAATATAAAAGTCTTTAAAAATTTTAAGTGTTATCCATGGCAAATATTTCTTGAAAAATTATGGAGTGGTGATTTGTTTTGAATGATTTATGATAAACTGTAGGTATTAACATCATTAAGTTTTAAAAAATTAATATTTCCAATAATTGCTAGTTAATGAGCGAGTTGCTTTTCATAGTTAAAACAAGCAGGAGATAGAAATTATGAATAAAAAACTTAAATTTTTAAAGAAAACGTTATTTTTAACTTGTATATTTTGCTTCTCTTCGGTTTTTTCAAGCAATAAAATTAATTTGCTATTATCGAATGTCGACGGCTCTTTTGAAGCTTCAGCGATACATGGTGTACAAATCGAGCATCGACGCACATCTAAATCTTCTTATGAGATACTCTACAACTTCATCAAAGGCACAAGTGGGCAAATTCAATTAGGCCCAAATGTAAACCTTGATGGACAGTCGGTAAATTCATGCCAGCTATTAATCTTTAAGTCAGAAGAAGATGGTAAGATATCTTATCAAGTTGAAAGTGGTCAAGCAGCATCACCACCATCTGTTGGCAGGTATATATGCCAGATTGCCGGCGATTCGGAAAATCCAAACATCAGTGTGCAGTTTGTTAAAAATAGCCATGGCTAATATTTATTCGTAGTTATATGCCATTGACACCAAGTTAATGGCATTTTGCTTTTTTACAAGCAGATTTCAGGAAAAATCAATAGATTTCTATGTTTTTTATACACATAGTTTTATGTATGTTTGCCGCTGAAAAGTGACCAGCCTGATTAAAAATTACTCTAGATTGAAGGCACTCTATGTTAAACTTAACTTAGTAATATTATGGTGTGTAACCGCCGATTTCTAACGGCGTTTTTTGATTTACACAACAACGCCATTTTTAAACAGGAGCATCCCATGCAAACGCAACACCCATCCTCAAACAAAGCCAGTGAAATGCAGGCCATTGTAGTAGCAAAATATGGCGCAAGCGATGTTTTAAATTATGTTGAGAAGACCCCTGCCCCCTCCCCCAATGCGCATCAATTACTAATTCGCAATCGCGCCTCTAGTGTTAATCCGATCGATTGGAAGTTACGTAATGGTGAACTGCGCTATATTGTACCAATTAAATTTCCAGCAATTTTAGGCTTTGATTATTGTGGGGAAATTGTCGCTCAAGGGAAAGATTGTAAAAAATTTAATGTTGGTGATGTAGTCTATGGCTTTTCAGATGAAAGGCCTGGTCATGCGTATGCACAATATTTATGTGTCGACGAAAATACCGCAGCAGCTAAACCATCTTCTTTAAATCCAACACAAGCAGCAACAGTTCCATTAGCTGCACTAACTGCTTGGCAAGGATTAGTCTCGATTGCAAAATTAACTAAGCAAGCTAAAGTTTTAATCTGTGGCGCAAGCGGTGGCGTTGGACATTTTGCCGTACAAATTGCTTTAGCACTAGAGGCAAAAGTTACTGTTACTGCAAGTCCGAATAATTTTCCCTTATTAAAAAACTATGGTGACATTGAGTGTATCGATTATCATCAATACGCTTTATCAAAAGATACGAATGCTTATGATATCATTCTTGATACTGTCGGCGCTTTGTCTGCCTATGAAGCACTTGATAAACTCACCAGCAAAGGAATTTATGTTTCTACATTACCTTATTTAAGCTTATTTAAAGCCTGGTTGAAATCGTTGTTAAGCCAGAAAAAAGTTCGCATGGTGATGGTAAAACCTAAAAGTAAAGATATGCTTAAGCTAAACGAGTTGATTACCAAACAAGCGATTTCGCCGCATATTCATGAAACTTTTGCATTAAAAGAAATTGCTGCAGCGCAAGAATTAAGCGAAAAAGGCCACGCAGTCGGTAAAATTGCGATTAAAATTGATTAATTGAAAGCTATGGTTATGGTAGTATGCTTAACGCGGGGTTTAGTAAATCGCTAAAATTTATTATTTTATAAAAATAATTGGCATCTGATACTGCATCACTAATACCGTTAACATGAATTAAAACTGGAATACATGCGAAATGACGTGGTTTAGATAAGCG
>JBCDIY010000289.1:0-2043 GCA_038748435.1 Pseudomonadota bacterium
CATGGAAAGATTTATTGCCAAGTTACCCAAAGCTGAGCTGCACTTGCACATTGAAGGTGCTCTCGAAGCAGAATTAGCCTTTCGTTTTGCTGATCGTAATCGCATCAAATTACCTTATCGTAGTGTTGAAGAACTTAAACAAGTTTATACTTTTAAAAATCTACAAGATTTTTTATCAGCTTATTATCAAATGATGCAAGTTTTGCAAACCGAAGATGATTTTTATGAGTTGACTTATCACTATTTGGAAATGGCAGCTTCACAATGTATTCGTCATGTGGAGATTTTTTTTGATCCACAAGCGCATATGGATAGAGGGCTGAATTTTGAAGTACCGATGAATGGGATTTTAGCTGCACTAAAAGCCGGTAAACAACAACTTGATATTTCCTATCATTTGATTCCTAATATCATGCGTGATCGATCTTTAGCTTCTGCAACTAAAGCACTTGAAATCATTCTGAACTATAAAGAAAATTTTTTAGGTATTGGTTTAGATTCTGCTGAAATAGGTTTTCCACCAGAAAAATTTCAAAATTTATTTGCGGAAGCAAGAGCCTATGGTTTATTGACTTTTGCCCATGCAGGTGAAGAAGGGCCGGTAGAAAATATCTGGCAAGCGATAAATTTATTAAAAGTTCGGCGTATCGATCATGGGGTTCGCTGTATCGAAGATGAAAGCTTATTAAATTATCTAGCCAATACGCGCATACCTTTAACGACTTGTCCATTATCAAATATCAAATTAAATATATTTTCTGATCTACACGCATTTCCTATAAAAACCTTATTATCTTATAACATTTGTGCGACGGTAAATTCCGATGATCCAGCTTATGTTGATGGTTATTTAAATGAAAATTATTTTGCTATTACCCATACGCATCGATTGACCAAAGCAGACTTACGCCAATTGGCAGTGAATTCATTTCATGCCAGCGTGTTGCCTAACCAGTTACGTGAAAAATATCTTAAGGAAGTCGATGTTTATTGCCAAGGGCATTAAAGTTTCTTCTCAACTCTCTTCAACAAGTGTAGGGCTTGGTTTATATTTGCGTTTAGCTAAAATTAACGGCGGTAAGCTCATAATGATAAGGCCAAATATCAATAGCGATTCATAATTAAAAGTAGAACCGATACGGATATTACTCGGTGGGATAAAACCCACGACAACGGTCAGTATTGCGCCAATGATGCCAATACCAGCGACGATGATCATGCCTAATATACCACCAGGAATTGCGTAAGGACGTTTTTTATCAGCGAACTTAAAACGCAGGACAATTGCAGCAGCAAACATTAAAATATACATAAACATGTATAACTGCGCTGCTAAAGCAGTCAGCAACCAATAAGAGGCGTTAACACTTGGCAGCAGTAAAAATACACTGCATAAAATCGTGACGATAATTGCTTGATACCAGAGCAAATTAGCCGGGGCATTATTTGCATTGGTTTTACTTAAATGATTCGGCAACAAACCATCTTGTGCCGCATAAAGTAAACCTCGAGTAGGCGCAATGATCCAATTATTAACGCTACCTAATCCACCAATAATTAAAAATAGTGCGACTAAAGGGAGTATCCAGGCAAGATGGTAAGCATGAAAGAATGCATAAAAGGCTTCCATAATGCCAGCGACTAAACTAATTTTATTTGCCGGAATCACAATTGCAATCGCTAACGAGCCAAAGACTAAAGTTAAGATAATAATCAAAGTAGAAATTAACATGGCGATAGGGTAAGTCCGTTGTGGATTTTTAACATTGGCGCCATGGACAGTAGCGATCTCCATGCCACAAAAAGATAACATAATACCTGTGAGTGCCACCCACATGTGACTGGCCCCATGTTGATGCAACGAAGGTATCATCGCCTGTGCGGATAAACTGATTTCGAGTGGTTTGTGCAGACCAAGCCAAATGAATCCTAAGCAGATAATAATCGCCATAGGTAATAATGAGCCGGCAAAAGCACAAAAAGTACTGAATCGAGCAGAAGTTTTAATGCCACGCCAGTTTATCAGCGACATACTCCAAAAAG
>JBCDIY010000290.1:0-2033 GCA_038748435.1 Pseudomonadota bacterium
AAAAATGAAAGTAAAAACAGATAAATTTTATAGCTCATTTGCCTTCTTCCAAAAGTTCAGAAACTAATTGGATCGGATTGGATTTTGCAATAATTTTTCTTGAACGAATGCGTAGATGTCCTTCACTATAGGTTTTTTTATAGTTATTTTCCATCCAGCGAATAATACGGTTTTTATAGCCTAGAGCAGCATTTCTGCCACTAAATGGCATTAATACAAATATGGCACTAAAGTTACTTTGCTTTTTTATCCAAACAAAATCTAATGCACGGTGCTGCTTTTCAAGCTTTTCGACAATTTCATCTTGATACTGATTTGGGTAAACGTATAATACTGATAAAAATGTGTCTATATTCGCTTCTTTCTTTAATTTCAACATATGATAAAATTCACTTGCGAAAAAAGTATCGCAATCTGGGTATGCTTTAAGCAATTGTTTAGAGTCTTCAACAGATTCTTGCAGGTTTGCATAATAGCTGAGAATAACTGTTAATATCGATAAATTTTCGTCTTGCATTTTTAAAAATGGCATGGCTTTAACGACAAATAACCCTATATGCTTTTGGTTACTAGTAATGATAGGGGCAACTACCAAATATTTCGAATGATTGTTTTTACTTAATTCATTTACAGCGTGATAACACGTTTTATCTTCTTCTAAGGCGCGTTGTACTAATTCATCATCGCCGACTAAATGCTCGTTAAATTCAGCATTTACAAATGGTTTTTTATCTAAGACATTTTCATGAAATAAATAGATTGCACATTTATCGATAGAGCAGTAGTAACAGATTAAATCAAGGAGTTTTTGTGTGCTTTCTAAGTTAAAATCACCACGAGATTTTATCAGGATCTTTCTTAAGTCTTCTATTGCTGAGCGTAAGGTTGTTGGACTATAGATTAAACTTTCTTCGAGGATATCATGCGAATGGCGTAAGAAAAAATAAGTTTTCGATAAGGTATCAAGCTGTCTTTGAGCATAATCGCTAACAAGGTCAGCACGTTTTATTCTTTCATACCAGATATTTCTAAATTCAGCAAAAATCAGTGTCATGATTAAACCACTGGCAATATATATGCGGTTGTAATCAATTTGAATTGCTTGCCAGGAATTTGTATAAATGTAAATTGCTATAATGATAAATCCTGAGACAACTCCTGGGCCAGTGCCATAGCGTAATGCAACAATAAATGCTGTTAACCATATCCATGGAAAAGGCCCTGTAGTAAAAAATGGATCTGATGGATTAAAATATCTACAAATTAGGTAAATAACAATCGTTAATAGAATCGTTTCAATCCATGCCCAGGTGCCGCGTTTTAAAAAATCAAAGCTAAAATTCATGTTAACCAATTGTTACTGGCATTAATAAACGGTAAATCAATATTTGGCCGGTATAGCTTAATGCTTTATGGCTATCATTACTTCTGCCTCCAGATGCTGCGTAAACGACTTTTCCGGTAGGTACATAGATTATATTCAAAGTGACTCCGGCAGCAGGTTCACCATCAATACCGACTTTATAGCGCCACTCAGTCACTGTGCCAACTACTGCATACATTGCACCACGACGACGCGCCCAACTCAACATTTGTGCGCGAGTTATGGGTTTTTGAGCGCCCGGTAAAAAGTTTTTCGCCTGATAAGGGCTTTCATATACTCTAAGTCGTCTAACACCTTTTCCGCGCAGAATAGCTGCTGTGATTGAACTTGCACGTTCTCCAGCAAGAGGTGTTTCAGTATAGTTTGTAAAAGGAAAAATTGCCCAAGTCGCATGGCCAGATAAGTGCCGAGGTTGGGTATAATTGACGGTAGTACAACTTAATAAGGTAAAACTAACAAGTAAAAATATGCCGATAAGCTTTAGTTTTGTTAGCATCGCATTGACTCCATAATTTTAGGTAATTCCTTGTTGCATATTGCACTAACAATATTATTAACATATTTCAGTAATAAAGTCACTGATTGTTAAGCAATATTATTCCCATTATCATTTAATTTCTACTTCAATAGATTTCTACTCAATTCATAT
>JBCDIY010000291.1:0-2007 GCA_038748435.1 Pseudomonadota bacterium
CAACGCATGTGCTTCTATTTTAGCTGGAACAAGATATTATTCTATGACAATTTTAGGGAACCTTTTGCTTTGATCAGGCGCTTGCAGTGCTAATTCAATCGCGGTTTTAATAGCGATTTCAATATATCTCTTACTAATTTCACTATCTACTTCAGCAATGACGGAAGGATTACCACTATCAGCATTTTCACGAATTGATTTTGCCAAAGGGATTTGTCCTAACAAATTTAAGGAATATTGTTGTGCCATTTGTTCTGCCCCACCGGAACCGAAAATATTGTCTTCATACGAGCAATTTGGACAGATATAAGTACTCATATTTTCGATGATACCAAGCGTTGGAATATTGACTTTATCAAACATTTTAAAAGCTTTGCGGGCATCCATTAATGCAATGTCTTGCGGTGTTGTAACAATAACTGCACCACTGACTGGAATTTTTTGCGATAGAGTTAATTGAATATCCCCAGTCCCCGGTGGTAAATCGATGAGTAGATAATCTAAATTCTCCCATAAGGTATCGCGTAATAATTGTTGCAGTGCTGTTGAAATCATTGGGCCACGCCAAATCATCGGGGTATCGTCTTGGGCGATTAAATAGCCAATTGACATCGATTGTATACCGTGACTAATTAGCGGTTTGATTTTTTTTTCAATTTGTTCTGGTTCGCCTTTAGCGCCTAACATCAACGGTTGGTTGGGCCCATAAATATCTGCATCCAACACACCGACATTCGCACCTTGCTGCGCTAATGCCAATGCTATATTTGCCGTGACTGTCGATTTGCCGACGCCACCTTTGCCGGAGGCAACCGCAATAATATTTTTAACATTATCCAAACCACGCATACCACCTTGAACATGATGTGGTGTAATGCCCCACTCGATTGCAACATCGATTTTTTTAACAGCAAGTGCCGCAAGGTTTTGCCGAATTTCCGTTTCAAATTCCTGTAAATAATCTTTTGCCGGATAGCCTAAAGCAAGGTTGAGTTTAATCACATCATTTGTTATAGCAATTTTTTTTAATTGCTTGGTTGCTACAATATTTTGCTGCATCAACGGTGCATTAACTTTTTCTAGCGCTCGCTTAATATCTTTTTCGGTTATTGGCATAACTAGCTTCTTAATAGGTTAGGATTAATCTGATGATCCAGTATAACAAAATTAAGTACTGACCAATAAATAATATAAAGCGGATAATAACCGCAAGCGCACTCGTCGATATGACATGGACTATCGATTGTAAGATTCTTAAAATCAAGAATAGTATGGCAAACTGATTGATAATATTCAGTTGATTGAGGAAATACCCAATACTAACGACAGCTAAAACAATAGCGAGGTTTTCATAACAATTGGCGTGCGCACGACACAGCCGATATGAAAAAGGAGAAACATCTTCACCCCAAGGTTTAAAGGTATTTGGCCGATGGCGGCCAAGAAAAACCAAACTCGTTCTATGAATCCCCAGCGTCCCTAATAATAATAATGTCCAAAGGACAAAGCCCAAGATCAATATATAACTTGCTTCCATGCTCGCGCTCCTATTAAATTAGATTTAGAATTTTCTTTAATTCATTGTAACAGTATTGAAATTGTCAGGAAAACCTCCTCGCATTGATGCTTAATAAAGCGATTTATGCTATGCTAACGCTTTCAATAAACCCATTTTTTTCAACTAACTTTATGAAAAAACGTCAAATTTTAATGACTAGCGCCATGCTTTACGCCAATGGTTCGCTACACTTAGGCCATATGGTTGAATTAGTCCAAGCCGATATTTGGGCAAGATTTCAGCGCATGCGTGGCCACGACATTATCTATGTTGCCGGTGAAGACGCTCATGGCACGCCCATTATGATCAATGCTGAAAAACAAGGCATGGACCCAGAAGACTTTATTGCTAAATACGCCGCTGAACATCAAGCGGATTTCAAAGATTTTCTTATCAGTCTAGATGAATATTACACAACCCATTCAAAAGAAAACCAAGCTTTATCTGAC
>JBCDIY010000292.1:0-1989 GCA_038748435.1 Pseudomonadota bacterium
CTTTTACACAGATAAAATATAAATTTATGCATGATGAAGATTCCAACTCATTGGCGCAACAATTTCATTTACGTGCATTGATGATTTTATCCGGTGATTATATAAAATTTAAAAGCACAAGTGCTAATTTAACTCATCAGGAAGGAATTCAATTTAGTGTTATCAAACATTTTCAAAAAGACCAACCTGGACGCTATCGTGGGTTGTATTTAACGGCAATGCTACTTAAGTATATCGATAATACCTCACGTCAACAAGGACTTGAATTAAAAGGTGATGCACTGCAACAACAATGTATGAACTTTCGCTTGCAACATGGGTTAATGGCAGACGAAGCTTTTTTTTATTGGTTAGATGAAAATGATTTAACCGTTTTAGACTTTCAGTCTCTAGTTGCCATTGCATTTCGTTTTGATTATCTTGTACGCAATAATAATGTCGATAGCCTGCTGGCGTTGGGACAAATTAATTGCCCGCAACACTTCTGGCTATTAGATGCAATTTACTTGCTCGACCTATTCCCACAAGCAAAGCAGATAATCACAGACACAAAATTTGCTGCAAAATGCTTAACTGAGTTTTGTATCAAGCTAGAACAGCATGGTGATACTTATGCGCATAGACATGATTTTTATGCTGGTGTTGATGATTTTAATCGGTTTGCTGCATCGCTAAAGGCCTATGATACAAACGCACTAACAAAGGCTTTATCAGCCAAAACAACAGACTTACCAGCAACGTCATAATTGCGATATCTCGAAAAGCAACGTAATAAAGCATTTTACCAACCACATGCTCTGCTGCTTTAGAAGCTGGCACAGTCAATGTTGCTAATACGCTGGCTAAATAAGCCGAAAAAGCACAAAACAAATAAAAAATACCAATAAATGTTGCACGTAGATAGCCTGGTAGTAAATAAGTAATCGCCGATAATATTGGTGGAACGATACATAACTCACCCAATGCGAGAAAAAAATTACCGATAAACACACACCATAATGGTAAATTAAAATGGGTTGTCACGGGTAATCGCGTTACTAACGCAAAAATTAAAAAACTTATCCCAGCAAATAATAAGCCGAGAAAAACTCGTCTAAATAATAATGGCGCATGATGTTTATTTTCAAAATATTGCCATACCGGCGCTAATATCGGTGCACTCACAATAATAAATATTGATTGTAATGATACAAACGCTTCCGGTGGTAAAGTAATTCCCCACCAGCTAGTATCTAGGTAGGTATTTATATAAACTAATAAGGAACTACCGATCTGTAAACTACTTGCAAAATAAAAAACGATAAATACATTAAGTAGTAATAGTAGGATGATATGATTGCGGTATGGTTGTTGCTGATAATAAGCCAGGAACAATACGACGATAAATGTCAATCCTAATACCATCCAAAAAAGTTCCTTGAAAATAACTGGATAACTAAATAGCAAATAAAATCCAATGATCAAAATAAATATGCTAACGATTAATAAACTCTCACTGAGACTTCTTTGCCATAGGGCCTTTAGTTGACTCGCGAAATTATGATTGCTTTGTTGATTGTTTTTAAAATATCCATAATTTATTGCGAAAAGAATAAGACATATACTCAAGCCAATGATATTGAAGATAAAGCCCAGTCTAAATCCATACCACCTCACACCGAAACCAAAAATTAGTGGCCCAAAAATCGCACCGATATTCATGCCCATATAGAAAAGCGTAAATCCCTCTTCTTTGCGAACATCATAAGTTTGATATAATTCTCCTAGCAAACTAGCATTGCTGGCCTTAAAAAAGCCAATCCCAGTAATGACAAAAGCTAAGCCTAAAAACAAAAAATTTATATCGGCATGCAACAATAATAGATTACCGATTATGGCAATAATTAAACCAAGGAGGACTGCCCTTGGATAACCTATCCAGCTATCTGCAATTATTCCACCCATAACTGGTGCAGAAAAAGCTAGCGCAGCATAAATACCAAATAGCGC
>JBCDIY010000293.1:0-1975 GCA_038748435.1 Pseudomonadota bacterium
CAGCATGGCAAAGTCATTAAAATTACTGCTAATCGAATCTATTTAATTGCAATGCAGCATGGAAACCAACAGATAAACCATTATGAAATTCTTAGGAAGCAAAATAACTATGGTTAAATATATCGTTTATGCGTTGCTAATGCTCTCTGGTTATGTTCTCACGTTACAACAGGTTAAAGCAGCCCAGAACTATCAAAGCAATCCGCGCCATATTAGCAAAAAAAAATTAAAGCAAAAATATTTGTCGATGGATTTGCAAAATGTAACCGTAGCAGTTGCCTTACAATTGTTAGCGCAATTTGCCAAAATCAATATGATAATTACAGATTCGGTTAAAGGGCGTATTAGTCTGCGTTTATATCACTTGCCGTGGAGGCAAGCTTTGACAATGATCATCCATGCACGTCATCTTGTGATTGAAAATATCAATGGCGCTTATATTGTAAGTTCAGCCGCTGCTTTGACACAAGCTAAACAGCAACGTCTGCTTGCGCAAAAAAAATTAAATGCGTTGCAACCACTGACATCTAGGCTGATAAAACTCAATTATGCTAAGGCAGAAATGGTTGCTAAATTAATCAAAGTATCCGGGGGCAATACACTATTATCTAAGCGTGGCAAGATTAGTGTTGATAATAGAATGAATACGCTCTGGCTAGAAGATATACCTACCAAAGTAAAACATATCATCATGCTGATAAAAAAGTTAGATAAACCGCTACAACAAATTTTGATTACAGCAAGAATCGTTACCATTGAAAAAAATGCGTTGAAAGAATTAGGCGTACGCTTTGGCTTAACGCATGCAAAACACATTAGTGGTTCTCTGGCGGCAGCGAGTGCTTTGACTGCCGGGACTAACGCTGCTGAAATTCCTTTTGCAGAGCGTTTGAATATGAATTTACCCGCCATTGCGACGTCGGCGGCTAGCCCGATCACTATAGGTGTGGCTTTGGCAAAGTTAGGCATGGGGGTATTATTGGATTTAGAATTATCGGCGCTACAAAGTGAGAACAAAGCCAAAATTATTGCTAGCCCGCGGTTGCTCACTATGAATCAACAACAAGCTGTTATCGAAACTGGGCAGGAGATTCCTTACCAAGAAGCCACTGATAGCGGTGGCACCGCAGTCGCGTTTAAGAAAGCTGTTCTAAGTTTACGCGTGACACCACAAATTACCGCAGATAATCACATTATTTTGACACTAACCGTGAATCAGGATGCGCGTACTGCCGATCAACTCTTAGGTGCTCCAGCGATTAATACTCGACAAATTGCGACACAAGTTGCTGTAAATAATGGCCAAACTATCGTTTTGGGTGGAATTTATCAAAAAACACTACGTAATCAAATAGAACGGGTGCCATTTTTAAGTGATATACCATTATTAGGGCGTCTGTTTAAACGGCAGCGCAATGAAGAAAACTTGAATGAGTTGTTAATTTTTGTTACACCTAAAATAGTAAAATCAAAGTAGAATAGGTAAAATAATTTATTTTTTTAGGTCAATGATGAATATTTTTTTAGTCGGCCCAATGGGTGCGGGTAAGACAACCATCGGTAAGTTATTAGCTAAAAAGTTAAATAAACCTTTTTTAGATGCCGATCAAGAATTAGAAAGGCAAACTGGTGTCAACATTCCCTGGATTTTTGATGTTGAGGGTGAAGCAGGTTTTCGGTATCGTGAAGCTGCGATAATCGATACCTTGACCCAAGAAAAAGATATTGTTTTGGCTACCGGTGGTGGTGCTGTGCTTAAAAAACAAAATCGCCAAGCGCTAAAAAATCGTGGCAAGGTGATTTATTTAAGTGTGGACGTGAAAACACAAATAGGCAGGACCGAAAAAGGCCATCAGCGCCCCTTGTTGCAAATAGATAATGTCAAAAAAAAATTAGAAGAACTATATAATATACGTCATCCAATTTATATGGAAATAGCGGATTATCATGTTGCTACAAACAAATATACGATTAA
>JBCDIY010000294.1:0-1963 GCA_038748435.1 Pseudomonadota bacterium
CTAAGTAACTCTGTAGTGTTTCACGCCAATCTTTAGTTGCTAAGAACTGCACGGCTGGGAACCCACCTAAGTTAATATATTGACGTAAATGATTTAAGGCAATATCAAAGGAAGCACGACCAAATGGATCCATACTTAATTTGATGCCATGAGCTGCGAGATATTCATTAAATGAATAGGGTAAAATTTCTATTGCTAATGAACGACCTCGAAGACTAGTATTAATTTCTTTACTCAACAACTTAGCTGAAGAACCTGTTAAAAATAGCTCTACATTTTTACTATCAAAATAACGTCGTACAGTTAAATACCAATTAGTAACATTCTGGACTTCATCTAAAAAAATATAACACTTGCGTTGATGGTTCTTTGGGTACAATGTGTAAAAGGAATCCAGAAGCACTCCCATTTGTTTTGCATCCATTGGTAAAATGCGCTCATCCTCAAAATTGATATATAGAATTTGCTCTCTTTTTATGCCTTGTTCTAGGAGTTTGTTGATTGTCTGATAGAGAAAATAAGTTTTGCCACTTCGACGCATGCCAATTGCAACTTTGATCATGTTTTCTGTTTGCGGGAACTCATAATGACGATAAACACCTTTTCGCGCTTGCGTTAAGGTTTGCAAAGATTCTTCTATTAAAGTTTCAATAAGATTAGTCATTGTATCAACCAGTAGTATCCTTCTCTATAAGGATAGTATAGACTATTTATATCCTTTTGGAAAAGGATATAAAGTTCAACTTAGTCTAGACTTTCCTTGTCTAATCAATGCCCAATCAATATGCTCTTGCACCATGGGGCTGATAGCAGGCCTTTTTTGCTTAAGTACTCGAATAATTTCTTCATCATAAGGGGCATTACCTAAGGCGACAGCGATATTCCTAATCCATGCCTGATAACCGATGCGGCGTATAGCTGAGCCACGCGTTTTCTCCTCAAAAGTAGCTTCATTCCAAAGAAATAAATCGATTAATTCACTATTTTTTAAGCCATGGCGTGGTTTAAAATCTGCTTCACCAGAAGACTTAGCAAATTTATTCCACGGGCAAATGATCTGACAATCGTCACAACCATAAATACGATTGCCCATGAGGGGGCGCAATTCTGTTGGAATGGGGCCTTTATTTTCAATGGTTAAGTAAGAAATGCATTTTCTTGCATCGAGTTGATACGGGCCGACAATCGCTTGAGTCGGGCAGATGTCTATGCATGCTTGGCAGGAGCCACAGTGATTCTCTGCTGGCGTATTTAGTGGTAATGGAATATTGGTATAAATCGTTCCTAAAAAAAACCAACTGCCGGCTTTAGAATTAATTAAGTTAGTACTTTTGCCAATCCAGCCGATACCGGCTTTTTCAGCAATGGCTTTTTCCATCACTGGCGCACTGTCGGTAAAGACGCGATAATTTAACTCCGGCACTTGTTGACGAATAAATTGTGCCAGTTTTTCTAAGCGTTTTTTTAACACTTTATGATAATCTCGCCCTAGTGCATAACGAGAAATATAAGCTTTCAATTTGTTTTTTAACGTTTGCTTAATATTGGCCTCAGCAGGTAAATAATCCATGCGTACACTGATGAGACGAATGGTGCCAGGAATTAATTCTGCCGGGCGTGTGCGTTTTGTCCCATGTTTTTGCATGTAATCCATACTGCCATGAAATTGTTTACTTAACCAATTTTGTAGTCTTTTCTCGGCTAATTCTAAGTTAGTGTCACTAATGCCCAGTTGTTGAAAACCCAGTTGCTCAGCATAGCTTTTAATGGCTTGGGTCAGAGTGCTAAAGTTGTATCCCTGTGTTTTTAGATTGGTTTTTTTGTTTAAGTAATCACTGTCATTTTTTAGGTTGGCTTTTTTTCTTAAGCAATTATTGTCATTCCCGCGAAGGTGGGAATCCAGGAGAGCATTTGATAAATTTCTGATTTTCATTTTCAATTTAGTAGGTTGGGTTGAGCGTAG
>JBCDIY010000295.1:0-1959 GCA_038748435.1 Pseudomonadota bacterium
CAATTGCTCATCTTCGTAAGTTTTGTCTGCAGGAATTTCGCCACGTACTATTTTACAAAATAAACAATCCATAGTAGTATCCTATTCTTTATATATTAAGCTCTACCTCTCAAGCGTTAGGGGTATATATTAACTGAGTTAAGTAACGATGACAAATCAGCAAATTGCTAATATTAGCGGGTATCAATTTACCTCATTAAATGATTTAAATGCATTGCTAACTACGCTAGAATCCTATTGTCAAAACTTATCAGTCAAGGGGACAATCTACTTAAGCTATGAAGGCATTAAGATTAATTTGGCCGGCCCAATCGCTGCGATTGATGCATTTGTTGACTTTATTAATAATGATGAATTTTTCCCCCAGCTTAGTTTTCATCAGAGTTTTTCTGACACTATTCCCTTTAAAAAATTAATCATAAAACAAAAACCGGAACTCATTACCACGCGAGCTGATTTTAAAGCAGACTTATGCAAAAAGTCACATATTCAACCGCGAGTTTTGCAAGATTGGTTAGATGCAGGAAAAGATATTCAGTTATTGGATACGCGTAATGATTATGAATATCGATTAGGCACTTTTGTCAATGCCAAAACCTTACCTATGAAGTGTTTTACCGAATTTAATGATTTTATTGATAATGCTAAGGGGCTAGATCGTAATAAACCCACCGTCATATTTTGTACCGGTGGTATACGCTGTGAAAAAGCTTTGCCGATGATGCAAGCCAGTGGGTTTAAGGAAGTCTATCAATTAGAGGGTGGGATATTAAGCTATCTTAGGCAATTTGGCGCTAAACATTATCAAGGTGAATGTTTTGTTTTTGATAATCGCATCAGTCTGGATGCACAATGCCAACAAACACACAAGCGATGGTGTCAAACTTGTCAACAACCGCTTACTGTAGATGAAAGCGACGTAAATATGCAAAAAACATTTTGCTATAGTTGTGAAAATCAGCTAAATTAATAGGCGTTATTTAAATTAGGAAGAGAATGTACTATGATGAATCTCAATCAAATCCCTGCAGGAAAAGATATTCCGAATGCGTTTAATACCATTATCGAAATTCCTGCTCGAGGTGAACCGGTAAAATATGAAGTCGATAAAGATACCGGCAGTTTGATTGTCGATCGATTCTTAAGTACACCGATGTATTATCCATGTAATTATGGTTATATTCCACAAACACTCTCAGATGATGGTGACCCTGTTGATGTATTAGTAATAACACCAACACCATTGATCAGCGGTTCGGTAATTAAATGTCGTGCAGTGGGTTTGTTAGATATGGCTGATGAAAAAGGCGCAGATGCTAAAATTTTAGCCGTGCCAACCAATGATATTTGCAATTTATATCAAAACGTCAATAGTCATGAAGATGTCTCACCACACATGTTATCGATGATCGTGCATTTTTTTGAGCATTATAAAGATTTGGAACGCAACAAATGGGCAAAAATAAAAGGTTGGCTTGGCGTAAAAGCAGCTAAACAAGAAATCATCGATTCAGTGAAGCGCTATAAAGAAAAACCAGTAAAAGCTTAAAATTGCTACTAAACTATAGATTCCAACTTGCACTTTCATAGCCGGCTTGATAGGCACTATTAAAAAATTCTAATAATTTTTCACGTGGATGATTTTCACCCATTAGATCATGATATTTCAAAATGGCCACATTGCCGCTGTTTATTTTGTCCCAATACGCTTGTTCAGGTAGCAGTTTTTTCTGCGTAAGTGTTTTTGGTTCTGGATAGGTATAAGAATAAAAAGCAGGTTCAGGAATATGATCATCGCCAAACCACATACCAAAGCTGATGACTTCGTGTGAATAAGCTTCTTTTGATACGGCATCCATTCCTGCAATTTCTGGGGCTTTTTTGCCTGAAAATCGTGTTAATGCTAAATCGAAGGTATGCCAGAATAGATGGACCGGCGTTTGTTTGCCATAAAACTGG
>JBCDIY010000296.1:0-1921 GCA_038748435.1 Pseudomonadota bacterium
GGGAGATAACATAAGCATGACGGTGGGCTTGATAGCGCCGATTGCGATGGAAGAGGGCTTACGCTTTGCGATACGAGAAGGGGGCCGCACGGTTGGAGCCGGGGTCGTTACCAAAATTATTGAATAGTGATTTTTAAATTATGGCTACAACAACTAAGCAACAAAGCATTCGTATTCGTTTAAAAGCTTACGATCATCGCTTAATCGATCAATCGACACGTGAAATTGTCGAGACGGCTAAAAGAACTGGCGCACAAGTGCGTGGTCCAGTTCCTTTGCCAACTAGAATTGAGAAATTTACCATATTGATTTCTCCTCACGTTAACAAAGACGCGCGTGATCAATATGAAATACGTACACATAAGAGATTAGTGGTGATTGTTGAACCGACAGACAAAACAGTAGATGCATTGATGAAACTGAATTTGGCTGCTGGAGTTGATGTAGAAATTAGATTAGATAAATAAAAATTAATGAAAGCGATCCGCAAAATTCATAGCGGAGCGCTTTTTTGTAAATTAGAGGTTGTATTCAAATGACAATTGGATTGGTTGGAAAAAAAGTCGGCATGACAAGAATATTCACTGATACAGGTGAATCCATTCCTGTCACAATTGTACTTGCTGAACCGAACCGGATTTCGCAGTTAAAGAATAAAGATGTCGATAATTATGATGCTGTTCAAGTAACCACGGGTGAAAAGAAACGTAAGCGTGTAAGTAAACCCTTATCTGGACATTTAGCAAAAGCTAATGTAGAAGCGGGTGATATCATCGTTGAATTTAGATTATCTGATGAAAATAAAGATCAATTTAAACCCGGTGAGGAAATTAACGTCAGTCTTTTTGAATCAACAGAATTTGTTGATGTGACTGGAACAACAAAAGGTAAAGGTTTTGCCGGCGTAATTAAGCGTCACCATTTTGCTGCCCAGAATATGACTCATGGTAATTCAAGAGCACATAGAGCTCCTGGGTCTATCGGTCAAAGACAATCACCAGGTCGAGTATTTAAAGGTAAGAAAATGGCTGGTCAATTAGGTAACAAGCAAAGAACAATACAGAACTTGAAACTAGTCAAAGTTGATAAAGAGAAAAATTTATTAATGATAAAAGGGGCCGTGCCAGGTGCACCAGGTACTCATGTTATCGTAAAACCGGCAATTAAGAAGCAAGCTCAGTCTGGAGATAAACATGCAGGTTAATATGTTAGATAGCACTAAAATGGTGGAATTGACTGATACTGTATTTCAGCAGCCATTTAATGAAGGTTTAGTGCATCAATTAGTTGTTAAATATCAAGCGAATGCAAGAGCTGGAACGCGAGCGCAAAAAACTCGATCTGAAGTTAGAGGCGGTGGTAAAAAGCCTTGGCGACAAAAGGGTACAGGTAGAGCGCGTGCTGGTACTATCAGAAGTCCCTTGTGGCGTAAAGGTGGTGTAATTTTTGCTGCAAAACCACAAGATCACTCACAGAAGATTAATAAAAAAATGTATCGCGCTGCCATGCGTTCGATTATGTCAGAACTTGCGCGACAAAAGCGATTACAAGTCATAGAAGCATTTAAAATAGAAGCAATTAAAACCAAAACAATTAAAGCTGAGCTTGATAAGCTAAAGCTTGAAGGCAGTGTTTTATTGTTAACGCATGAATTTGAAGAAAATGTTTATTTGTCTTCGCGTAATTTGGTTAATGTTGGTTATCTGCCCGCGACGGATATTAATCCGGTGGATTTAATAAAATATGATAATGTTTTAGCAACTTACCCCGCTCTAAAACATATAGAGGAGCAGTTAGCAAAATGAAGCATGACAACATGATTAAACAAAATAAATTATATAATGCGATTATACAACCGATTTTATCGGAAAAATCCACCATGTTGATGGAAAAAGAAAACAAGTATATTTTTAAGGTTGCA
>JBCDIY010000297.1:0-1865 GCA_038748435.1 Pseudomonadota bacterium
CACCATCTTACTTCGGCTCTTTTAATTGAATTTAATCAAAACAATAGCACTTTTTTTAAACGATTTAAGCTTCTCTTAAGTTTGAAGCGATAAGATTAACAATAGGGAAATGTTATTAAATTGATAATTTTTTTAATATTGAAGTGTTAATTTATGCCCTATAGTTTTTTTCAACCAAAACAGTTAGATACTCCTGAGAGCGTGATGCGTTTTTTACTAGCCCATACAGCTCCTTCTCATGTCAAAGAATTTAATTTTGGCTTTGAAACGCTATTGCAAATGGCAAGAGCAGAGATACCCGGAGCTCGTCAACATCTGGTAGGTATATACAGCAGCTTATATAAAAACCAAGAAAAGCCGATCATAGAAGCACTTGTCACTAAAATTTTAACGCCAGAACATGAAACACTGGAATATAGTATACAAAGGTTACAACAAACGATTGCAGCTAATGGAGCAGCTATTCTAGCCAATGAAGACCAGGCAATCTCAACTCAAAGAAATGGATCTAACGTCCCCAGCGCGAGTCGCTAATAACAATTGATCAGAAGGACGTTGGGCAAACAAACCATTGCAAACCACGCCAGGAATATTATTTAACTTTTGTTCTAATTCGACCGCACCTAAAATAGTTAAATTATGTACATCAAGAATCACATTACCATGATCCGTCGTCGTGCCTAAACGATACACCGGATCACCTTTGAGCTTAACGATTTCGCGCGCGACATAGCTGCGCGCCATGGGGATAACTTCCACTGGTAGAGGAAATTTGCCTAAACGTTCGACATATTTACTTTCATCAGCAATACAGATAAATTTTTTCGCTACACTAGCAACGATTTTTTCGCCTAATAACGCAGCTCCGCCGCCTTTAATGCATTGCAAATGTGGGTTAATTTCATCTGCGCCATCGATATAAAGATGTAGCGTATTGACACTATTTAAATCCATTATCGGGATATTGTAAGATTGCAATTTTTCTGTGGTGCGTTTAGAGCTAGAGACAGTGCCTTTGATGCGTGCTTTTTGTGTCGCTAGGGCTTCGATGAAATATTCGACAGTTGAGCCCGTACCCACACCGATAACCATATCATTTTCGATGTATTGCATCGCTGCTTGTGCTGCTTGTTGTTTGAGTTGATTTTGTGTCATTATGCCCTCTATATCGTTTTCATCAATCAAATATCTTAACATGAGCAAAATTCAAAAAACCATTCTTAAAGTTGCGGTGAATACACCATTACGCTTTTTGATGGATTACTATGCACCTGAAGATATTTGTAGCCAGCGCATTGTGCCAGGTATGCGCGTACTAGTGCCTTTGCGCAACCAAAAAACTGTTGGCGTCATTCTAGCAACTCATGCACAAGCTGCGATTGCTAGTGAGAGAATCAAAACTGCATTCGCAATTTTAGATTCGCAACCGATTTTATCAAAAGATATTTTATATTTAATTCACTGGGCTAGCGACTATTACCACTACCCGATTGGTGAAGTCATGCAAGCGACTTTACCGCAATATCTGCGGCAAAATAAACCGGCGACAATAGATAAACCACTTATCTATCTTGCGAATAATATCGATATAAATCTACTTAAACGCGCACCGAAACAATTACAAGCTTATCAAATGATACAAGCCAATCCGCAAGGGATAACAGCGAAAGCATTAACTGAACAACATATTAGTCACGTCATCGTTAAACAACTCATAGATAAACAGTTTGTAAAAACAGCTTTTCAGACCGCAGAAAAAAAACCCTTTACCCTCGGCGCCAAGCCCAAACTAACAACCTATCAAGCACAAGCTATTAAGCAAATTTTAGCAACGCCCAATCAATTTAATACATTTTTACTCGCCG
>JBCDIY010000298.1:0-1851 GCA_038748435.1 Pseudomonadota bacterium
ATTAATTAAAAATTGTTGTGATAATCGGTTTATTTTATCAGGAATACCTTGTGATTGCTTAAAAATCGTTTTAAACGCTGATTCATTAAATATTTTTTTGTCGGCTAAATTGGTTTTATCTAAGCGTGCAGTAATGTATTGTTTAGTTTCTTCATAATCTAATGGTGTCAAAGCAATGATATGGCTATCCAGTGTGCCAGACATTGCATGCTCAGCTAGTTTTAATTTCGTTTGTAGATGTTCGTTACCTAATAAAATAACGTGGAATTTATGTTGATGTTCTGACTGTTTCTGTAATAATTCAATCACCGTATTTAAAGTTTCTATTGGCAGTAATTGTGCATCATCGATGATTAATAAAGATAACTCATCACGAAATTGCAATTGATGAACGATTTCCTCAATGACATGGTCTTGTGTTTGCGTTGCTTCAGTAGTCAACTGCCATCTTGCTTGAACTGTTTGGATTAACTTAGTCGCTGCTAATTCTGAGTTTGCATCTAACTCGATATGGCGAAGTGAGTTTGCCATCGATTCTATTGCATGATAGACAAAACTAGATTTACCCAAACCATCGCGTCCGACTATTGCAATTAATGTGTTGTGATTATGTAAATGATGAATAAGAATTTCTTGCGATTGCTCTAATTTTTGCAAATTAATGTACATGTTTGTATCAATTAATGCTGCGAACGGATCTTGCTTTAAGCCATACTGCTGCCAATAAAGCGCCAATTTTTCATCAAAATCCGGGACGGTATGCTTGCCACGTTTTTTCATTATCCTGTTTCCTTACATTTAGTATGATTTTATAGTCTTAGCCTACCCCTGTAAGCCAAAATCCTCAAGTAACTTTTGTAATAACGCTTCGTTTGCTAATTTAATGATTTCAGCATGACCAAGTTGCGATAAAATAATAAATCTCAACTGTTTATTTAATACTTTTTTATCTAGATATAAACCTTGTAAAAAAGCTTGAAGACTTATTGTCTTCGGCAGCTCAGTAGGCAATTGCAATGTTTTGAGCAAAGCTTTTACTTCAGCGTAAACAACTGGCTTGATTTTCTTCAAGCGGATCGATAAATCTAGCGCCAGCAACATACCAATAGCTACAGCTTCACCATGCAAGAATGTTTTATAATCGGTTAGCGCCTCAAGCACATGCCCAAAAGTATGGCCAAAATTCAGGATCGCCCGCTGGCCCATTTCAGTTTCATCCTGACTGACAATTTCTGCTTTAATTTTGGCACAAACATAAATAATTTTTTCTAAGGCTGCCTCATCTCGGTTGCTAATCGATTTTATATTTTGTTTTAACCAGTAAAAAAATGAGCTATCTGCAATCAAGGCATACTTAACAACTTCCGCCAATCCAGCAATAAATTCACGCTCTGGCAATGTCTTCAAGGTATGAATATCACAAATGACCGCTTCGGGTTGATAAAATGCACCGATCATATTTTTCCCCAACTTGTGATTGACTGCTGTCTTACCGCCAATGGCAGCATCCACTTGGGCTAAAAGTGTTGTTGGTAACTGCAAAAAATTGACTCCACGACGATAAGTTGCTGCTGCAAAACCTGTCATATCGCCTATCACCCCACCACCTAAGGCAATAAGCGTAGTTTTACGATCATGTTGTTTCTCTAACAGCTGATTGTAAATAAGTTCTAGCGTAGTAAGCGTTTTATACTGCTCACCATCGGCTAATATAAGCGTATCGATATTAAACCCTTTATCTACTAGTGCCTTTTCTAGCTCAGCCAGATAGTATTTAGCTACGACCTCATTGGTAATGATCATCGCATGATTTCCATGTAGATGAGATGCGAGTAACTTTTTATCTTGCAA
>JBCDIY010000299.1:0-1847 GCA_038748435.1 Pseudomonadota bacterium
AAAAAAACAATCGATAGAAAAAATTCGTCAAGCCTATTTATGTGGTCAAAAAAGTTTTGGTGAAAATTTTTTGCAAGAAGCACTAGATAAAATGCAAAAATTAGCAGATTTAAATATTGAATGGCATTTCATTGGTCAAATCCAAACGAATAAAACTCGCAAAATTGCCGAAAATTTCCACTGGGTACAAAGTATTGCTGACTTGAAAATTGCCAGGCGCTTAGACGAACAAAGACCCACAGGACTGCAACCCCTCAATATTTGCATGCAAGTTAATTTAGATGGAGAAGCCAATAAAGCGGGTATTACTCTAGCTGATTGTGAGCAATTTGCCTGTGAGTTAACAGAGTTTTCCCGGTTAAAATTGCGTGGATTAATGGCTATCCCTAAACCACATTCACAGTTTGCTGATCAGCTAGCTGTTTTTAAGCAATTAAATCGAGCATATGTTACATTAAAGCAACAAGGATTTATGCTGGATACTTTATCTATGGGGATGTCGAATGATTTTCCCGCGGCCATTGCTGCTGGTGCAAACTTAATTCGCTTAGGGACTGCGATTTTTGGGCGACGTTGAAGTTTTATTCGGTTGTAAGAATCAGTTAAAGTTATGCCAAAGAGATTATTTTAATGATGCAAAAAAATATCACATTTGTTGGTATCGGTAATATGGCTGCAAGCTTAATCGGTGGCTTGATTCAAAATGGACATACTCCTAGTCTGATTCATGCTAGTGACATTGATAATCAGAGATGTCAGTTGCTCGAAGATCGACTAGGCATTAAAACTTATCAAGATAACTTAGCTGCGATTGAAAATGCCGATGTTGTTATCATCTGTGTCAAACCAAACCATGTCAAACAAGTTTTGCTGGAGTTAAAATCATCACTCAGTCGTGATAAACCATTAATTTTATCTATTGCAGCCGGTGTTCCGATTGCCAAGATACAAACCACATTGGCAACAGATATTCCTATCATTCGTTGTATGCCAAATACCCCGGCTTTAGTGAGTAGCGGCGCAAGCGCTTTATGTGCGAATAAGCTAGTCACTGAAGCGCAAAAAGCGCTTGCAGAGTCAATTTTACGCGCGGTCGGCTTGACCGTTTGGCTTGAAGATGAATCCCTTATGGATGTCGTTACCGCGCTATCTGGTTCAGGCCCAGCTTATTTCTTTTTAGTCATGGAGTGTTTACAAAATGCTGCAGTAAAATCGGGTCTAGATGCTAAAGTGGCTCGTGTGCTGACCTTACAAACTGCGTTAGGAGCAGCTAAAATGGCTTTAGAAAGTGAACACGATGTAGCAGAATTGCGCCGCCAAGTAACTTCCCCACAAGGAACCACAGCAGCAGCAGTCGATGTTCTCATACAAAATGATTTAGATAAAATTTTTCTTCAAGCCATCGAATCGGCCATTCAACGTGGGCGTGAGTTAGCGAAGTTAGTATAAGAGGTAGTGATGTTTAATGCGTTTGATAATGTATTCGAATTTCTAATTACAATTATTTTCAATCTATTTATTTTTGTGCTGTTATTGCGTGCATTAATGCAATGGTCAGGTGTGCACTATTTAAATCCTCTAGCACAATTAAGTATTAAATTGACTGACTGGTGTGTTAAACCATTACGATTATTTTTGCCGATTTTTTATCGTGTTGATTCGGGTATTGTCCTGCTGGTTTGGTTTGCAGAAATATTAAAATATATCTGCTTACTCGCCTTTACGTCACAATCCTACCCACTTGCGGCTATTATCGTGGTAAGTTTTTTTGATATTTTACGATTATTAATCAATATTTTCTTTTATGCTATTATTATCCGCGCTATCATCAGTTGGTTGGGACAAAT
>JBCDIY010000300.1:0-1814 GCA_038748435.1 Pseudomonadota bacterium
ATGATATTATAAATGTGCCAAAGCATTAGTTTTATTTATTAGCAGCGCAAAATTGTTTGTTTCGCTTGTAAAAAAATTCGAACTAATATTAGCACTTGCAAATAAAAAGAGATTACTTTATAAATCATTAATTAAAAATTTAACTAAACACTAATAACAAAAATAACGGGAATAGCGATATTTCTAGAGAATCAGCTGCGTAATTATCATAAGTTTATTAATGGCAGAACTGATTGTACTTGACCCCAAACCAATTAAGGTATTTCATTTACGCTCAACCACTGGCTACTTCGCTGGTTTTTGGTATTCATAGCCGGTGTGCAGCGCAGCAAAACACCGGAATATTCATCAAATTGATATTAATAAACCGCTGTTACACTTCGTTTCACACCGGCTACAACCTCGTGATAAGCGCGTTATTGACAAATCTCCCCTAACCCCTCTTTTGAAAAAAGAGGGGGACGGGTTTGGAATAATTTACACAACAACGCTTTTCCCAAACCAAAAATGGAAAAGACTTTTGCAATCTTAGTAACGATAATGCTCAGGCTTAAATGGCCCTTCGATATCTAAACCGAGATATTCCGCTTGTTGTTTGGTCAGCTTGGTTAGATTCGCACCAATTTTTTGTAGATGTAAACGCGCGACTTGCTCATCTAATTTTTTCGGTAATACATAAACTTGATCGGCGTAGTTGGCATGATTTTGCCATAATTCAATTTGCGCCATGACGTGATTGGTAAATGAATTTGACATAACAAAACTTGGATGCCCAGTGGCACAACCTAAGTTAACTAAGCGACCCTCAGCCAATAAGATAATGCGTTTTTTGTCAGAGAAAATAATATGGTCAACTTGCGGTTTGATATTTTCCCATTGGTATTGTCGTAATGACTCGACATCGATTTCATCGTCAAAATGGCCGATATTACAAACAATCGCTTGGTCTTTCATACGTTTTAAATGATCATGATTAATTACATGATAATTACCGGTTGCGGTGACAAAAATATCTGCTTTGTCAGCAACACCATCCATCGTGACAACGCGATAACCTTCCATTGCCGCTTGCAAGGCACAAATCGGATCAATTTCAGTTACCCAGACTGTAGCACCTAAACTTTTGAGTGATTGGGCACAACCTTTACCGACATCACCATAGCCTAATACGACAGCAATTTTTCCAGCGATCATGACATCAGTCGCCCGTTTAATACCATCGACCAGCGATTCACGACAACCATATAAGTTATCAAATTTAGATTTGGTGACAGAATCATTGACATTCATAGCTGGCGCTTTGAGTTTATCTGCTTTTGCCATTTCATAAAGTCGTTTGACACCAGTAGTGGTTTCTTCGGAAATCCCTTTGACATCTTTGAGTAATTCTGGAAACTTTTCATGCATACGCATAGTTAAGTCACCGCCATCATCTAATATCATATTTGGACACCAGTTGTTAGGACCATGGATTGTTTGATCCACACACCACCAATATTCTTCTTCAGTTTCCCCTTTCCAAGCATAAACTGGAATATTTTGTGCAGCGATTGCAGCAGCAGCGTGATCTTGGGTGGAAAAAATATTACATGAAGACCAGCGTACTTCTGCGCCTAATTCAACTAATGTTTCAATTAATACCGCAGTTTGTATAGTCATATGTAAACAACCGGCAATTTTTGCACCCTTTAATGGCTTTTTAGTTTTATACGCTTGGCGTAGCGCCATTAAACCTGGCATTTCAGTTTCGGCAATTTGAATTTCTTTGCGGCCCCAACCAGCTAAGTTAATATCTTTAACTTTGTAATCTTCAG
>JBCDIY010000301.1:0-1802 GCA_038748435.1 Pseudomonadota bacterium
CACAAAACCATGCTTATCATTAAGAGGAAAAAGTAATATGGCAAAATCATTTGAATGTGATACTCCATCATGCATTGAAAATCAAATGGATAATATCGACTGTGGTCGTGCGAATAGAGCTTTCGCGATATTTGCAACACTGCTTGGTGTCATATCATTCAGCGCTTTAAGCTCTATATTTTATGCTACGGACCCGGAGATTAAAACTGTTTGTGCAGTAACATCAGTCACCACAGGATTACTCTCTTTTAGCTTTTTTGCCTTAAGCTGTGGATATAAAGAAGATTCTTGCAACAGAGCCAACTATACTGAATTATTAGACTCAAAAGATAAAAAAAGGTGTTGTTAACAATTATCTCTTCCTGATTTCTTGTTGTCGTACTGCGAGATATAAACTGTCACACAACCTAACGATAGCTTTCTTTTATCGCAAACGCTGATATTAGCGTTGCGATAAAATAACATAAAAATATTAATACAGCGCCATATTGATAACCCTGCGCATGATAAGTTTGGCCCCACTGGACGATATAACCGATCAGTGGTTGAAAAATTGCACCAGATAGAACAACAGCCATGTTATTTACCGCAATTGCCGTAGCGCGAATTTGCTGTGAATTGATTTCCTTGACTACCGTAAAACTTAATGCTTGACCGCTGCAAGCCGCACCTGCGAATAATAACGCGACGATCAGCAAAAATTTGCTTAAAGGGAAAATCAATATTGCCAGAAATGCGCATGTACCTAACAATGCTGATAAAATAAGTGGCTGTTTACGCTTCTGCCAACGCGTGGATATCATGCCTAATAATGGGCTGGCAAACGCAAGTCCTAACCACATTAAAGAACATAAAAACGCCGCTTGATGCAGTGAGTAATGATAATGATGTTGTAAATATAACACACCCCATAATGAGGTAAAGCCTGACATCGGTGCCCATAATAAACAGGCGTAAACGGCAATAATCCAAGTTTGCGGTTGCGCGAAAATTTGACGTAAATCTTGAGATATTTTAGTTTGCGATGAGTTAAGAGGTATTAACTCGCGCGGTTTTTTATAATTTAGCAACATCCAAATTAACACCAATAAAATAATCCCGGCAATCACTAATAAATACATACTAGCGCGCCACCCCATAGCCACAACTAATAAACTAATGGGTAGTTGCCCTGACATCGCACCCAATGCTGCTAACATTTGTGTAACCCCAGTAATCGCAGCAAAATATTTTGCTTTGAATAAATCTGCTGTCACCACTAATACGGCGACAAATGCAAATGCTGAACCTGCTCCCATCAATAATCGCGCTAAAATACCGATAAAAATATTATTTGCTAAAGCAAACATCAATGTCCCAACGACACAAACACCTAATGAAATAGTAATAATCAACCGCGGGTTATATTGGTCGAACATTAAGCCGGAAGGAATTTGCATGAGTGTATAGGTGTAGAAATAAAAGCCTGACATTAAGCCTAAACCAAAGGCCCCAATGCTTAAATCATGCATCAATTGTGGTGCGATAACACTAGGCGAGACTTGCACCATCATTTCAAAAAATAAGAACAACGAAACCAAGCAATAAATTAATATTGCTCTAGGCAAGGAGATAGGAATCTCTGGATTAACGGCATTGGACTGAGTCATCAAGCTATTGTATCAGATTTGACTAATATGTATATATTTTATGCAAATAGAATTTGTAAATGCTAGCTAGCAGTTAAATACCTCAACAAAAATTCAATAAATAAAAAATGCTTTTTTATCAGTGAATTAATACTATATTGTTGCTTACTATCG
>JBCDIY010000302.1:0-1696 GCA_038748435.1 Pseudomonadota bacterium
ATTGCCCCGTGGCAGTCAACTTATGCTGGCATGCAAATTCACAAAGGTGAAAAAACTTTTGTACTCGGTGGTTCTGGACATATCGCTGGCGTCGTTAATCCACAGAAAAAAAACAAATATTACTATTATGTTAATTCAGAAAATGGCAAAGACTCACATGAATTTTTAAAAACAGCAAAAAAACATAAGGGTTCTTGGTGGCCTCATTGGGAAAAATGGCTGAATAAATACAGTGGAAGAAAAATTCTAGCTGCCAATGTAAATAAAAATCCGGTAGAAGTTATTGAAGCAGCTCCAGGAAGTTACGTAAAAAAATCCCTTATCAATGAGAGCAACTTGTAGTCAGATTAAATTATTTTTGATAGATATAAGTTCCTGGCGCATCACTTAGAACAAAAACATTTTTTTGCGGATTACCCAGAGTGGGTGGCGCAACTTTATCATTGGCATGATCACTTAACCATTTTTCCCAAGCTGGCCACCAAGAGCCTTCATATTTTGGTGCTTTACGTAACCACACACCAGCAGAGCTATGTTTTGTGTCTTTTTTACGGGTTAACATTTGATAACTATGCGGACGTTTTCCACCAGGTTCATTGACAATACCTACATTATGGCCACCGGTTGTCAATAAAAAAGTAATATCAGTACGAGTGGCAATATGAATTTTATAAACCGAACGCCAAGGCGACACATGATCTTTATTGGTACTTACGACAAACATAGGTACCTTAATATCAGTGAGTGAAACTTTTCTGCCTGCAACTTTAAATTGCCCTCTAACCAAATCATTATTTAAAAATAAACTACGCAAATATTGTGAATGCATACGAAATGGCAAGCGAGTGGTATCATAATTCCATGCCATGAGATCTGAAATCGGTCGGCGTTTACCTAACAAATAATTATGAATCAATCGCGACCAAATTAAATCATTCGAGCGCAACATACTAAATGCCCATGCCATTTGTGAACCATCTAAATAACCTTTTTCCCACATGATATCTTCCATATAACTAATTTGGCTTTGGTCTATAAATAAAGATAATTCGCCTGGCTCACGGAAATCAACTTGTGCAGCAAATAAAGTAATGCTTTTCAACCTATCATCTTCGTGATGTGCCATCGCTGCTGCAGCAATCATTAATAAAGTACCACCTAAACAATAACCTGCCGCGTGAATTTTTTGTTTAGGTAGCACCTTACTGATCACATCAAGTGAATTCATAATGCCTAAATTTAAATAGTCTTCCAATCGCAGATTACGATCTGCACTACTTGGATTTTTCCAAGAAATCATAAAAACTGTATGTCCTTTTCCTACTAGGTATTTTACTAGAGAATTGTGCGGTGACAAATCCAAGATATAATATTTCATGATCCAAGCTGGGATAATTAGTATCGGTTCAGCATAAACTTTCGCTGTCGTTGGCTCGTATTGAATTAATTCAATTAATTCATTTTGATAAATAACTTTACCTGGTGTAATCGCTAAATTTTTCCCAACTTGATGTTTTTCTGCTCCAACAGGCGGCAAATGATATTGTATACGATACATATCTTCAATCACATTATTAATTCCATTTATAAAATTTACACCACCTTGCTTATGAGTTTCACTAAGGATTTCAGGATTAGAAAAGGGAAAATTGGATGGTGAGAACATATCAAGAACTTGCCGTACGGTATAATGCAC
>JBCDIY010000303.1:0-1671 GCA_038748435.1 Pseudomonadota bacterium
ATTTTGTTTTTTATAAAATTGTTCCAAGCGTCTTATTTCATCATTCAATTGGTTAAACAAATCTAAATGGTTTATTTTTTCATTATTTGTCACAGCATCATGGAATACATTGATACTTTGACTTAGCCTGGGAACGATACAATAACTAATGCTACCTTTGAGTTTATGTAGACTAGCTTTGAGTTGTATCATATTTTGTCCTTCGAGGGCAGATTTGATTTCAGCCTCGAGTTTTGGTAGCTCGCAGATTAGCATTTCTATAAGCTCATTGGCGATGTTTTCTCTGCCACCTGCTAGTTTAATTGATTTTTCTTTATCATAGATTGTGTTATTATTCATCAATTGTTTCCTTATTGAGCACAAACGAATTATAGACTAATTTACAACAAACTTATACAATTCGTACTAAATTTAATAATTTGTGAGTTAGATGATGACAGTTAGAGTCAGATTTGCCCCAAGTCCAACCGGTTATTTGCATATTGGTGGTGCACGAACCGCCTTATTTAATTATCTCTATGCTAAAAAAAATCGTGGTAAATTTATTTTAAGAATAGAAGATACCGACTTGCAACGTTCAACCCAAGCTGCTGTCGATGCTATCCTTGAATCGATGCAATGGTTGCAATTGCAATATGATGAAGGGCCTTTCTATCAAACTCAACGCATGCCGCGATATCAAGAGGTGATTAACCAATTATTAGAATCAGGCCATGCTTATCGTTGTATATGCAGTAAGGAAAGATTGGCGCAATTGCGTGAACAACAAATCAATGCAAAAATAAAACCACGCTACGATGGTCATTGCCGCGAAAAAAACCTCACGGCAATCGAGCAACCGCATGTTATTCGATTTCGTAATCCCTTAAAAGGTGAATTGATTATTCAAGATCAAGTTTATGGTGCAATTCATTTTAATAATGCTGAACTGGATGATTTAATTATCCAGCGTAGTGATGGCACGCCAACCTATAATTTTACTGTAGTTGTTGACGATTGGGATATGCAAATTACTCATGTCATTCGTGGTGACGATCACTTGAATAATACCCCAAGACAGGTGAATATTCTCAAGGCACTGAATGCAGAGCTGCCTATTTATGCGCATGTGCCAATGATATTAGATGAAAAGGGTAAAAAGCTTTCAAAGCGTCACGGTGCGGCAAGTGTTATGCAATATAGAGAGCAGGGGTATTTACCGGAAACCGTATTAAATTATTTGGTTCGGTTAGGTTGGTCACATGGTGATCAAGAAATCTTTTCTATTTGCCAGATGATCGAAGCGTTTGATATCAAGCAAATCCAAAAATCTCCCGCGGCGATAAATGTTGATAAACTTAATTGGTTGAATCAACATTATATTCAGCATAATCCAGCTTCATTAGAAACAGAAATTTTATGGCATGCGAAGAAAAATTTAGTAGATTTAAATCAAGGGCCAGAAGTTGCGACATTAATACAAGTGATGGGAACCCGAGTTAATACGCTTGAAGATTTAATTTTAAAAAGTAAGTATTTCTATGCGGATGAGATTAGCTATGATGAGAAAGCTCTGGCCAAATTTGTTTTTAAAACAGATAAGAAAGTGTTGCAAGATTTACATGATGACTTTGCAGCACTATCTAACTGGCAACAACAGATGATTCATGACGTTATTCACGCGGTAGCTGC
>JBCDIY010000304.1:0-1559 GCA_038748435.1 Pseudomonadota bacterium
ATTTAACGGTGATCAATTTAACCTAAGGAAAAAATATGCATTTTATCTTGCGGAAACAAAAAAAACGCGTTAGATTTAGAAAGTGTATTAAAATAAAATTGTAAGGAAATATCACATGGAAAAACCTTCCGTACTACAATCCTTCTTCATGCTTATAGGTCGTATTTGTATCGCCGCCATTTTTATCCTCGCTGGTATTAATAAAATCATGGGATTTGATGCTAGCCTTGCTTATATGACGGCACATAATATCCCATACACCCATTTTTTATTAGTGCTTGCTATCATTTGTGAATTAGGTGCTGGCATACTATTATTCGTCGGTTGGTTTACCCGCTTCGCTGCCTTTATATTGATATTATTTATAATCGCAACGACGTTCATATTCCATGCTTTTTGGAATTACGAAGCTGCCCAAGCGGTCAGTCAAATGCAACATTTTTTGAAAAATGCCGCTATTATCGGTGGATTATTCTACATTATGAGCCTGGGGGCTGGTCGCATAAGTTTTGATGGGGGCCGCCGTTATTAGTCGATTAGATCAACTGCAATTTACCACTGGCAACGAGAACCAGTTTGGCATGCAATAAAACTCTTTCACCTTTGAGTTCACATTGTACTTCGCCAGGACGTTTGGATATTTGTTTACCATGCAATTTACTCTTGCCTAATTTTTCTGACCAATACGGCACTAATAGGCAAAATGCTGAAGCGGTAACATTATCTTCATTCACGCCTTTTGACGGTGCAAAGTAACGTGAAACAAAATCGATGTTATGATCTCCTGGCGCTGTGACAATAAGGTTCGATAAATCTAAACTAGCCATCTGGCGATAATCAGGCTCAATACTGCGCAATTGACGTTCGTTTTCCATCACAACTAAATAACTACGCGAGCAAAAAATTTCCACAACCTTCATTTGCCTTGTCAATTGCAAGGCTTGTTCAATGGCTGGGGTTGTCTCACATTGGTGATATTCATATCCCGGTAAATCTAAAATATACTCCGATTGTTTTTTAGTCAGCGTTAATGGGCCACAAGCGGACTGAAAAACAACACCTTCACGTTTTGGTTCGAGAAAATTTAACACCACGTAGCCTGCTGCTAATGTAGAATGACCACAGACATCGACTTCGCGTGTCGGCGTAAACCAGCGAATATGGTAACCTGCGTCACGCGGCACGACAAACGCAGTTTGCGGTTGGTTCATTTCTGTGGCGATATGTTGTAAGAGGTCATCAGATAACCAATCGACTAAAACACAAACTACAGCAGGGTTACCTGAAAATAATCGATCAGTAAATGTATCAATGTGATAATAAGCAATTTCCATGTTTTTTCTATACTCAGGTAATTATATGATCTTATGATATATATAGCACAAAAAGCAAAAGCAATCCTAGGTTAACTGCATGGATAATTAACACACAAGATAAGGCAAATCCCTATGCCGACAAAATCTTAATATCCACAAAACTGCAAAGCAAGACTTATCTTTGTAGCTAACATTTGAGACATATAAATGCTGAGATGTTAGTAAATCTATACATAACAAACA